>VSOD01000641.1 GCA_009774655.1 Lachnospiraceae bacterium | reverse complement strand
GCAATAGCTCTGTCAGAGACAATGGAGGTTTCTCAGCGGGGACATCTACGATTTCATCCAGTGGAATGTTTTCACGAGAAGCAGCGCGTTGTTCATTTTGGATCAAGTTGTGTAGAGACTGACATAACCATGCACCTGGTTTCGGGTGAGAAACCAAGTCCTTTTGATGAAGAATCGCCAAAACGAAAGTTTCATGGACCACATTTTCTGCTAAGATTTTGTCCTGTGTTAAGCGATATGCGGTTTTCAGCAGAGAGGCATATCACGCAGATAAAGAGATTCAATGAAACTATTTCCATTCTGCGGCACATGGTTCACCCCTTTTCAATCGAATCATAATCTTTCAGCAATCGGCAAAATTCGACACAAAATCGCAGCTTCTTAGCATCCATTTCCGAAGTGAGTTTCTTCAGCTCTTGGTTCATTATCTCTTTTTGTGCGCCAGTCAGTGTGGTGCCCAATAAAGTATTGCAATCAACAGATAGCGCATTAGCAATAGCTACTAACGCAGGGAGGCTTAATTTCGTATATCCATTTTCAATATGGCTGATATGTTGTTCGGTCAAATTTATTTTTTCCGCCAAGTCTTTCTGCTTCAAACCTAAGTTTAGATGATACTTCCTGATGTTCCGCCCGATTTCCGCATAGTCTAACATCGTGTACTCCCCTTAAAATAGAATCCAATAGGCAAAATAATCCTATATAAATATGGTAACCTATTTTTGGCCATATATTGAGGGAGTATAAAGGTGAAAATGCCTTTATAAATATTATATCGGCAAAAATACATGGAAAGTTATATTTTAACGCCAAGACGGTTTTACACTAAAAATTCTCTAAAGCTCATATTCTTGTGCAAATTGCTATCATAGAAACACTCTTTAGGAATTATCACTCTTAACTGCCCTTAATCGATGCTATCTCAATGGTTTTAGCAGCAGTTAGAAGCGGAAAACTTTGTGGAAGTGTAGATAACTTCTGCATTATTCCTATATTATTCATGCGAATCAAGAGTAAAAAAGGGGTAGAAAAACAGCGCAACAGAGCAGAGAATGTAAGTATGTGGCAAACAAATCTCATCAAGCTCTATTGCGCTGTCTGCGACAATAGTAGCACAATCGAAGCAGAAATGCAACGTCAAAGCAACAATTTCCGTCCCGAATTTACAGACGAGGAGTGCATAGCGGTATACCTGTGGGGGATCAGCCAGCGGAGATTTGAGCAGAAGACGATTTACGAGTACACAAAAAACCATCTGCTGGAGTGGTTTCCCAAACTGCCCAGCTATCAGGCATTCTCAGACCGGCTGAACAGACTTGCGCCAGCGTTCCAAGCATTGGCGGAAATCTGGCTTCATGCCATTGGTGTAGATTGGAACGAGCAAAGGGAGTACATCGTGGATTCCTGCCCCATCATTCTAGCAAAAGGGCCGCGTTCCGGCTATGGGAAGGTCGCCAGAGAATTGTGTGAAAAGAGTTACAATTCTTCCAGGAAAGAGTGGTATTACGGAATGAAACTCCACGCTGTTGTCGCCAGAAGGCCGGGGTGTCTGCCGCTTCCGCTCTCCCTTATGGCTTCCGGCGCGGCCCAGCATGATCTGCCCGCTGCGAAGCAAATCCTGGAAGATCATATTGTTTTGAAACATGGCCGTTTGTATGCTGACAAGGCTTACATCGACGCTGCCTGGGAAGTTGCGCTCAAAAACGACCACGCGATAGAACTCATTACCCCTCGAAAGAAACACAAAGAGGATCCTTTGGTTTCCGGCGATACGTTTTCTACCTTTGTTAGTTCTGTTCGCCAGCCCATTGAGTGCTTTTTCAATTGGCTCAATCGTTTAACCGCTATCCAAGTTGCCTCTACAGTTCGCTCCCTTTCCGGCCTGCTCCTTCATCTTTTTGGCCGCATTGCTGCGGCACTCGTTTCTCTTATTTTCAACCCTTGATTCGCATTTATAGTAATCAGATACGAGCATATCACCATATTTCGTACCATTTGTACTACGTTTACGGATAATTTTCTCAATGAGGTGATAGGGATCCTTCACTCGCCCACTGTAAGAGTGAAACGGTAGGCCTTTCGCAGGAACGATATATTGAGAAACAAAGCTGTTCTTCAACTTTTCCAACTCATCAAGATGATGATCCACATAATCC
>VSOD01000640.1 GCA_009774655.1 Lachnospiraceae bacterium | reverse complement strand
AAAAAGTGAAAATAGAAAACAGAACAGGAAAGGCAGGGGAACAGATATGATATATGCAGACAATGCGGCAACTACGAAAATGAGCAGAACAGCCATCAATGCGATGCTCCCTTATATGGAAGAGATCTGGGGGAATCCGTCCAGTCTGTATGGGGCGGGGCAGAAGGCGGCGGAGGCTCTGCAGTCCGCCAGGGAACGTATTGCGGCCTGTATCGATGCGGCGGCGGAAGAGATTTATTTTACTTCCGGCGGCAGTGAGGCGGACAATCAGGCGGTTCTCTCGGCGGCCAGATTCGGGGAAAGAACAGGAAAGAAGCATATTATTTCGTCAGCCTTTGAGCATCATGCGGTATTACATACGCTGGACAGACTGCGCAGAGAGGGCTTTGAGATAGAACTGCTTACGGTTCATGAAAACGGCATGATCTATCCGGAACAGGTTGAGCAGGCGATCAGGGAGGATACCTGTCTGGTGACGGTCATGTATGCCAATAACGAGATCGGATCTGTTATGCCGGTTTCGAAGATCGGGGCCATATGCAGGGCGCATAAGGTGCCTTTTCATACTGATGCGGTGCAGGCAGCAGGGCACCTTCCGATCCATGTGCGGGAAGAGAACATCGATCTGCTCTCGCTTTCGGCCCACAAGTTCCACGGGCCAAAGGGAGCGGGGGTACTGTACGTGAGGAGGGGCATCCCGCTGACGAATCTGATCGAGGGCGGAGCACAGGAGCGGGGCAGACGCGGCGGTACAGAGAATGTACCGGCTATTATGGGAATGGCGGCGGCGCTGGAAGAAGCCTGTGCGGATATGGAAGGCAGCAGGGAAAAGCTGCTTCGGCTGCGTGACCGCCTGATCGACGGGCTTTCCCGGATTCCGCACGCTGTCTTGAACGGGGACAGGGTAAGCCGCCTGCCCGGCAATGTAAACTTCTGCTTTGAGGGCATTGAGGGAGAAAGCCTGCTTTTGCTGCTGGATGACAGGGGAATCTGTGCCTCTTCCGGTTCCGCCTGCACTTCCGGGTCGTTGGATCCAAGCCATGTGCTGTTGGCGATCGGCAGACCGCATGAGGTGGCGCACGGTTCCCTGCGATTGTCGCTTAGTGCGGACAATACGGAAGAAGAGGTGGAAGAGATCCTGCGGGCCGTGCCGGAGGTGGTTGACTATCTGCGGAATATGTCGCCCCTGTGGAAGGATAAAGTAAACGGCAGGAAAGAGTTTGTGATATAGAAGGAGGGCAAAGGAGCATGGCATTATACAGTGAAAAGGTGATGGAGCATTTCAGAAATCCGCGTAATGTGGGAGTGATCGAGAATGCGGACGGCGTGGGGGAAGTGGGGAATGCAAAGTGCGGCGACATTATGAAGATCTATCTGAAAATTGAAAATGATATCGTGACGGACGTTAAGTTTGAGACTTTTGGCTGCGGGTCGGCGATCGCCTCCAGTTCCATGGCGACGGAGATGATCAGGGGGCGGTCGATCGAAGAGGCGTTGGAATTGACGAATCAGGCAGTGACGGAGGCTCTGGGCGGTCTGCCGCCGCATAAGGTACATTGTTCTGTTCTGGCCGAGGAAGCGGTCAGGGCGGCGGTCAAAGACTATTATGACCGTCAGGGGGTTGCTTATGATCCTGAACGGTTTCCGGATCGTATTTCCTGTGAAGCCGCGGCAGATACATCCGTGTGAACCTGACGGTATTGGCATTGCCGGCGAAAGATCCGTTCCTTTCTGTCTGCCTTCCTGTATTTGATGAGAAATTAACAAATCGGCGGGAGGTATCCTAATTGAATCGCCCTGGTTACAGCTTCGACAGAGGAGGAAACATCAAGTTTTTCAAATATATGCTGTAAATGATTGGAGAGGGTTCGCTCGCTGATATAAAGTGTGAGTGCAATCTCTTTCCGCTTTCTGCCGTCAGCTATAAGCTGCAAAATCTGTTTTTCACAGTCAGTTAATTCTTCTAAAAACGGAATGGAACCGTTGAAGATAAATTTTCCCTGCATGATCTGTGAAAGAAAAGCAATCAACATTTCCGGTTCTGTATTTTTGTTGATAAATCCTTTTGCTCCGATTTTTTTGGCTTCGTTGCGGTATACTGGCAGATCGTATCCGGACAGGATAACAATTTTCTGCTCCGGATGATTGTATAATATCTGC
>VSOD01000064.1 GCA_009774655.1 Lachnospiraceae bacterium | reverse complement strand
TTCCTCATCAATATGAACGATTATCTTGTCACGAACCAACTGGCGGATATTATAAGCAAAAATGTGATATTTGCTCTTTTGGGCAGAGAACAATATGATATATCTGGCAGCCCGTATATTGTAAGACACCTGTTGCTGAATGGGGTATATTTAGCGTTGGTTGCAGCGGCTGTGTATCCAATAGCAACAATAAGAAAATGGAAGAAAAAGAAACAGACAACGAGACTGATACTCTTTGACATTACAAGGCATGGCATATTGCCACTACTGTTATTCTGTTTGCCCTATATGGTAGGTATCGGTAACCCATCCCCCATACGGTTTCAATATATTCCGTTTCCGTATATTGCCGGAACTTTTTCCTGATTCTGCGGATCAGCTCTGTAACTACCCTGCTGTCCCCCTCCGCATCAAATCCGCAGACCTTCTCATAAATCCTCTCTTTATCAAAAACCATTCCCGGATGCATCGTCAGAAATTCGATGATCTCGTATTCCAGTCTTGTAAACTCCACATAATCCGTGTTGATCTGCACGGTCTTTGCCTTATAATCAACGGTTAACTCGCCCTGAAAACAGCATTCGGTCCTTTCTCTTTGCCGGCCCTCCCGTTTCAGATGCGCCGCAATCCTTGCCTCAAGCTCTTTTAAACGAAACGGCTTTAGAATATAGTCATCGCCACCGGAAGAAAGCCCGTTCACAACATCCTGTTCTTCCACCCGTGCCGTCAGGAATATGACAGGGCAGGTTACTTTATCCCGTATCCTCCGGCATACCTCAATCCCGTCAATCCGGGGCATATTGATATCCAGCAGGATGATATCCGGCTGAAATTTCAACTTCTCCATCCCCTCTGCACCATTCTCCGCCGTGATGATCTCATATTTTTGCATTTCAAAATATTTTTGCAGCATTTTGAGAAGTGCAGCGTCATCATCAATGATCAATATCCTGTACGCCATTTTAACTCTCTTCTCAACCCTTCTCCAACAGCGTCTGCAGATGATTCTGCAGAAAATTATCCTGCAGCGTCGACAGTCCCTGCGCATTCAGCTCCTGCACGATCACGCTGCACACCGCCTCGATGACAAGCACCCTGCCGTCATTGGTATTCAGATGATACAGATAGTCCTCTGCCTGCACGCCTTCCCATGCCTGCGCTGGATCGGGAATCTGATAGAGCAGGTTCAGCATGTCTCCCACCTCCGAACAGACGGCAAGTTCCCGCAGCCCTCTGTGCATCCATTTATAAAAAGGCGCATACTTCCGGTTCAGCAGATAGACGATCTTCATACTCTCCTGAATAAATTCGGCCAGCGACAATTCCGTCGCGATCCGCTCCCCGCGTTTCATGGCGCGGGCATAATTGTACTGCCCGGCCTGTGCCGCCTTCGCCAGCGCCTGCACCAGCCTGCGGATCCACACACGCTGCGGATAATATTGCAGCAGTCCGTTCCTGATCCCGCTGAATCTCCCCAGCGGATCCTCAAACACCTTGCCGTTCGTGGCCGCCGCCAGACTCTCCTCCGGCAAGGCAAGCCACTGCGCATCCGTCTCCGGGACCGTATCCCGACCGAGAATCCCCAGATAGAAGTCTTCCAGACACAGCACACCCACGCGCCCTCTGCCCTGTTCCTCCGTGACACGTCCTTTACAGCCCATAAACTCCTGCGGCAGCGCCTCGTAGGCCGCCTGCATCTGTGCCCCGTACTGTCTGTATACCTCCCGGGGCAGCCATACACAAAAAGATGGACCATAGTCATGATCCATCGACACTTCATCGTCAAATCCCAGGCATTCCGAGCCGTATCCTGCCAGCCCCACGGCGGTCTGTCCGATCACCTGGGGAAACTTCGTCCGCAGCATTTCCTGCCCGTATGCCTTATAGTATGCTTCCGCCAATTCCAATCCTTTTGTCATTTGATCGCTTCCTTCACTTCCTTCGCTTTTTGCAGATAAAACGCCTGTTTCTCCTGACTGCCCAGCTTCTCGCAGACTGCGGCACAGTTCTCGCAGAGAATGGCGTAGCTCATATTTTCCCCGAAATGCACCTTAACCTCGGCCAGCGCCTTCTCGTAATACTGCAGTGCCTTCTCATAGTCCTCCATCCGATACCAGGCTTCCGCTACGCCGGCCAGCGCACCGCTGTAGTGGGCATCCGTATTCTCACCGCTTCGCTCAAACAGGGAAAGCGCCCGCTCCAGCAGTTCCTTTGCCTGCCCGGCCTCTCCCGTCTTAAAATACAGCAGCGCAAGATTGGTCAGCGTCGTCGCCGTCTCCATCTCGCCGCCTTCCAGCTTCTCGATAATGGCCAGCGCCTTCCTCGCACAGGCGATCGCTTCCTCGTTCTCCTCCGTCTTCTCAAGCAGGATGCTCATATTGTTATAAAGCCCCGCATACCGGTAATCCTCCGGCGGCAGAACACCGCTGTAGATCTGCAGCGCCTGTCTGTAATAGCGCAGCGCGGTGGCATAATCCCCCGCCGCCCGGTAAGCCGTGGCCGCATTCAGAAGGGTGGTGGCGAAGTGCTCCGTGTTCTCCATCTGCAGCTCCTCCATCAGAAGCAGCACATCCTCCGCCGCCACATATGCCTTCTCGAAAGCCGACACACTGCGGTAAAATCCGATCATCTCATTGCAAATGCCGATATAGGCTCCATAATCCTCTTCCTCTTTGGCCTGCGCAAGAGAAGCCACAAGAAACGGATCCACCTTATCAATCTCCTGCTTTGCAAAATAGGAATCCAATTCTTCATAAAATTTGTCTAATTTCATTGCTCCAAAATTCCCCTTCAAAATGTAGTCTTCATCTGTCCTGCCTGAAACGGCGCCATACCGCACTACGGCACCCGGCGTCACACTAATCTGTCCGTCAAAAATTATCGCCGGCCCTTATACATAAAACCTCTACGTTCGTCGCTCTAATACTGTCCGTTGAAGATCTGCGCGATCGGCGAATCATCCGACAGGATGATAGTCTTATTATCTCCCCGCATACTTTCTTTCAGCGCATCCAGCGCACGAACAAACGAATAGAAATCCATTTTCGCCGGATCGGAATAGGCATTCGTCAGAATCTTCATATACTCGGCTTCTCCCTCTGCCACAGTCGCCTCCGCCTTGGCCTGCGCATCGGAAAGCATGATGGACACTTCCTTATCCGTGGTGTTCTCGATCATCTTCGCCTCGGACTTGCCCTCCGCCGTATACTGGGCCGCGATATTCTCACGCTCGGAGATCATACGGGTATAGACGGCCTGCTTGTTGTCGTCGGGCAGATCCAGCTTCTTCACCTCCACCGCGGAGATCTCGATGCCGTACTGCTCCTCCACATGGTTGATCTGGGCCATGATCTCTTCCGTCAGAGAAGTGATCTCAACCACCTCTTCATGTTCCTCAGAGATGACCATGTCGTTGTTCTTCACTTCCTCAGGATCCTGGTCCACCGTGATCGTCATCTTGCCGTCACGGCTGCGGATCACTTCGTCCTGCTTCATATTGGAGATGGTATTCTTGGTCGCATTATATACGATCGCGTCAATACGTCCTTCCGCATTGTTTACCGAACAGCTCAGCGTCTGTGCGAATTTAAGCGGATCCGTCACATGCCAGAGCACATAGCTGTCCACGATCATCGTCTTCTTATCGGACGTGATGACATCCGATGACGGCAGATCGTAAAGCAGAAGTTCCTTCGGGATCGTGTCCACCGACTCGATAAATGGAATCTTAAAGGACAGGCCTGCATCTGTCACCACGCGCTGAACCCGGCCAAACTGTCTGATCAGCTTAAACTGGTTCTGCTTCGTCACCACCATGGAATTGCCAAGCAGTATCAAAGCCACTACGGCAATGAGCGCCAGCAGAATGCCGGCTCCTGCTCCTTTTTTGTTCTTCTCTCCTTTCCCCTTTTTCCTTGTGCCGTCGGAATTGAACCTCTCAAAGTCTCCGGCGCCGCTGTTTGTATTAAAATTTTGATTAAAATCAGCCATAATAATCTCCCATTCCTGCTCGATCTGCGTTTGGACACAAGCACAAATCTGCCTCTAAACCTGTTCCGACCCTAAAACAATCTTCCAAACCACCGCGATCATTCCTCTGCCTGGTCATCCTCTGTCTGCGTATTCACAGTACTGTTGATTGAACCACCCGTCTTCGCCGCGGAAGAGTCACCCTCCTCCGACACGAAACTGTCAAGCGGCAGAATCGTATTCATATTGCCGTCCTTACTCTGGATCACAACCTTCACATCCGGCAGGATATTCTCCATCGCTTCATAGAACATTCTCTTCTTCGTCACCTCGGGATATTTCGCATATTCCTGGAACATGGAATTGAAACGTGCCGCCTGACCGTTGGCTTCGTTGATCCTCTCCTGCTTCGTCGCCTCGGCATCCTGCAGGATCTTGTCTGCCTCGGCTTCGGCGTTGGGAATCTGCTCGTTGCGGTATTTGTTGGCGTTGTTTAAAGCCGTTTCCTTCCCCTGCTTGGCAGTTTCCACTTCCTTAAAAGCGTTCTCCACCTCAGCGGTGGGCGGTGTGGCATCCTGAATCGTGATATTCACAAGCTGGATACCGATATCATAGTCCTCCAGCTTATCCAGGATCATCTGCTTGATATTGGACTGTATCTCGTTCTTCCCCGTCGTCAGGACACTGTCCACACTGTAGGAACCGATCGTCGTCCTGATACAGTTCTGGGCGATATTTTTCAAAATCTCCTCCGGATTTCGGGAGGCGTACAGGGCCTTGACCGGATCGGTCACTCTATACTCGGCATAAAAATCTACATAGATAAAATTGTAATCCGATGTGATCATCATCGCATCGTCTTCTTCTCCATCGTCATGATAGCCGATGGAAAATCCCTGGATCGTCGTATTCACCTTATTGACAGTCTGAATGAACGGGATCTTGAAATGCAGACCCGGTGTGGTAACCGCCTTCGGTGACCCGAACGTACAGACAACCGCCTGCTCCTCCTCCTGAATGGAATAATAAGATCCGCTCACCAAAATGACCAGAACTGCTATGGCTATAATGATGCCGACTGCTGATTTCCCTTTGCCCCTGTCAAATTTATGCAGGTTTTCCGTTGTTTTCTTCTTCGCGCCGAACATAGTTCTCCTCCCTGTGAAATTAATGCGATACATCTTCTATACATCTCTGTTATTATATACTATAATAAACAAAAACACTAATTAAATTTTGCTAAAGCGTAATCTACGGAGGAAAACATTATGAAAATTATTTTTGTCAGACACGGAGATCCTGATTATGAACATGACACATTGACTGAGAAAGGCATCCGGGAGGCAAAGCTGCTCTCGGACCGCACGGTAAACTGGCCGGTGACACAATTCTACTGCTCGCCCCTTGGACGGGCACAGAAAACCGCCTCCTACACCCTCGATCGGGTTGGTCGGGAAGCCATTACCCATGACTGGATGAAGGAATTCTTCTATCCGATCGAGGATCCCGTCACCGGCCGGGTCGGCGTACCCTGGGACTTCATGCCGGAATACTGGACGAACATTCCCCAGATGTATGACAGGGAAGGCTGGAAGGAAACGGAAATCTACCGTTCCAACCCCGAGCTGCTTCCCGCTTATACACAGGTTTGTGAAGGCATCGACGATATCCTTGCCTCTTATGGTTACAAAAGAAACGGCAATCATTATCTGAACGAAAACCACAGCGGCCAGGCACCGTATACGGATTCCGGAGCCACCGCCCCGCACATGGCAGAAGGCCCGGCGGACAGGACCGAAAGCACCATCGTGATCTTCTGCCATCTGGGCGTGACCTGTGTGATGATGAGCCATCTGCTGGGCATATCCCCTGCGCTGCTGTTCCACAGCCTCTATCTGGCTCCCACCTCCGTAACCATCCTTGGTACGGAAGAACGCCGGGGCAATATCGCCCAGTTCCGGGCGCAGGTCATCGGAGATGCCAGCCACCTGACAAAAGGCGGTGAACCGATCTCCGCCGCCGGCTATTTTACGGATGTCTTCCAGGGATGACGAAAGATACACCGACTGTAATACCCGGCATACCTGCTATACCACATAAGAAAAGACCATGCTTCGGATAAAGCATGGCCTTTTCTTATGTCATTTAACGGATCTTCTCCGGAAAACCGATCTTCTTCTGTACTTTGCGCAGCGTTTTGGTGGCATAATAGCCCGCCTTCTCTGCATTTTCCTTGATGATCTTATCAATATAGTCCTTGTTGCCGGACAGGTCATGGAATCTGTCCTGCAGCGGTTTCAAGACACCGACAACGGCCTCGCCCACAGCCATCTTAAAATCGCCGTAACCTTTACCCGCAAACTCCTGCTCCGTCTCCTGGGGCGTCTTCCCCGTGCAGGCACAGTAAATATCGATCAGGTTACGGATTCCCGGCTGCTCCTCACAATAGCGGACACAAGCCTCCGAATCTGTCACTGCCCGCTTGAACTTACGGATAATCGTATCCGGGTCATCCATCAGGTAGATGCTGGCGTTCAGATTCTCATCGGACTTGGACATCTTCTTCGAGGGATCCTGCAGGCTTTTAATGCTGGCGCCTGTCCTGCCCAGATAAGGCTCCGGAATCGTGAAAACATCCCCGTAAACGCCATTGAAGCGCTGCGCGATATCCCTTGTGATCTCCAGATGCTGCAGCTGATCCTTGCCCACCGGCACCACATCCGCCTGATACAGCAGGATATCAGCCGCCATCAGGACAGGATAAGTAAATAACCCGGCGTTGATGTTGTCCGCATGTTTGGAAGCCTTGTCCTTAAACTGTGTCATGCGGTTTAATTCTCCCATATAGGTAAAGCAGTTCAGGATCCAGGACAACTCTGCATGGCCGGATACATGGGACTGGTAGTAAAGACAGTTCTTCTCCGGATCGATCCCCGCCGCTATGTACAAAGTCAGCAGATTCCTTGCCCTTTTCCGCAGCTCCGCCGGATCCTGCCGCACCGTGATGGAATGCAGATCGACCACCGAGTAAAAGCACATATATTCGTCACACAGCGTAACCCAGTTTTTTAACGCGCCCAGATAATTGCCAAGTGTCAGATTGCCCGTCGCCTGCATTCCGCTGAATAATACTTTATTTCCGTCTAACATAGTCTTCCTCCATCTCGAAAAATCCTCCCGGGATCTTTCGGTATTCTTACACACTTTATCAAAAACAGTTTAACACTGCCCTTTCCTCCCGTCAACCGAAAAGAAAGGGCAGCGCCGTTACTTACCCGTATACGCTATTTGTCATTGCATCCGCATCCGGTATCGGAAAACGGTCTCGGCTCGAAGCGGGGTTCAAACCGGGAATCGCTGCCGCACGAACAATCGCGCTCCGGCTCACGTTCCCTGCCGCAGTCGCGTTCTCTGCCGCACTCACGCTCTCTTCCGCAGTCGCGATCCCTGCCGCATTCACGTTCTCTTCCACACTCCCGCTCTCTCGGACGGCACGGCGGTGGGACGGGCTTTGGTTCTTCGCAGCCGCATCCTGTATCTCTGCCGCACCCACAGCCATTCCGGCCGCAGAATAATAAAAATAACAGAATAATACTACAATTCATATTCTCATCTCCTTTTTTTCATACCTTATCCTATGCAAAAAAGAGAGAGAAGGTTACTTATTTTAAAATCCTTGTTCTGATATAGCGGAAGGTCTCCTCTTCGCCCCTGTCAGCCAGCATGTGCAGAAGAAATTCCAGCATCTTCTTCGTCTTCGGATGCAGTGGCGGCGGTGTCTGTGACGACTGGTAGTACAAAAGCGGATCCTTACAGGTATAGGCATCCTTATGATAGACCTTGCAGGCGGCGATCCTGTCCATGAACATCTCCACGATATACCGTCTCGGCATGGGCGCCGGCGCCATACTGCCTTCGATGCCGTGGCAGCTGTAATCGATCCAGTATTCATAATGGTGCTTGTTCCTGCCCTTGTGGTGCAGCCAGGAAGAAGAATAGCCGATTGCCTCCCGCTCCGCGTTGTTAGGGCTTCTGTTACCCTGCCAGTATCTGGCGCCCACAAGAAATTCCGACGGGCTGAATTTGGACATATCATGCAGGATTCCCTGCCGATACAGTCCCACCTTAAAGCAGCCTTCCATGACCAGCCGCTTGTGATGCGTGATTGTTTTAAAATGTTCCCATGCTTTGATCATGATGATACTTCCCGTTTCCCTGATTCTTTTCCGACAGCGTTCCTGCCTCGTCTGCGGCGCTGTCTCTGTGCGGTTGCAGACACCGGACAGTCCTTCGTCGTATAGAGTACGATGGTTCTTGGCGGAATGGTAATCTTCTGCAGTGGCTCCTCAGACTCTTCTTCCGGTTTCGCCTGGTCGTCCGTGGATGCATAAAGCCTCCAGGCTTTGCCCCTTGGCAGCTTGGGCAGGCCCAGCACATATGGCTCCCAGTACAGATTCACTCCGAAATAGAGGAAATCTTCATCCCGCCGGCCGTCAATCTCCCCATAATAGCCGCAGAACATGACGCCCATGGATCTGCTGGCCGGGCTTGTATCCGGCCGCCACGCCTCCTTGCCGTGGAACGAGACATCCGGGTAGCCGCAGGAAAGCGTATCCATCCCCTTAAGAGGCATGGCGCTGTGCAGGATCGGATGCTCCCGGCGCAGCCTGATCAGCATCTTCGTACAGGCTAACAGCTCCCCGCCGCTTTCCATCTGGTTCCACTTGATCCATGCCGTGTCATTGTCCTGACAGTACGGATTGTTGTTGCCGTTCTGGGTGTTCCCGAATTCGTCACCGCTGTAGAGAAGCGGCGTACCCTGGGCAAGAAATACAAGCATCATCGCATTTTTCATCTGCTTCATGCGCAGTCTGGTGACGGACTTACGGCGGCTTCTGCCCTCCACGCCGCAGTTCCAGCTGCAGTTGTAGTCCGTGCCGTCCCTGTTGTCTTCTCCGTTATCTTCATTGTGTTTCCGGTCATAAGATACCAGATCCGCCAGCCGGAAGCCGTCCCATTTGGCGATATAGTTAATGATCCCCGTCTCCGGACGGGCGTTGCGCACATGAAAGATAAACTGGTTGATCATATCGTCGTCGCCCTTTAACAGACGGCGCATATCATACTGGAATCCCTCGCTCAGCCAGCCGATGGTGCGGGATAAGGCCGCAGGCCCGGACGCTGCCGGGCTGTACTGCTGTATGGTCAGAAGTTTCGTGTCGCTCAGCAGCGGTTCTTCCGCAAACATCCCCACGGGAAGATTCACTCCCATCACATGGCAGCCGTCTATATGATATTCTACCTTCCAGTATTTCAATATGTCCAGCATCTCCGCCGGCGCAACCTCCGTCGGAAAATAAAACTGCATAAGGATCTCCATACCGTTGCGGTGCAGCGCCTTCACCATATCCTTGAATTCCGCTACCGCATCCTTACCTGCAGCATAGCCGGCCTTTGGACTGTAGTACATGCCCCGGCGGTATCCCCAGTAATTGATCTTATAAGGGATCTCGGCCGCCGGCTCCTCTTCCTCCTGCTTACAGGCCGCCGCCTTCTGCATCGTCAGGATGTTCTGGAGATTTTCCTGCCTCTGGATCTCGTCAAATTCGTAGGCCGGCATCAGCAGCACCGAGGTGATCCCGAGTTCTTTCAGGTAAGGAATCTTCTCCGTGACGCCGGCATAAGTGCCCTTATGTTCCACGCCGGAAGATCTGTGCTTCGTAAATCCCCGCACATGGAGGGCATAGAGAATCGTATTCTCGTAAGGGATTCCCGGCGCCCGGTCCTCCTCCCAGTCGTAGTGTGCATCAGGCACCATGCAGCGTATCGGCCCTTTTCCGGGCACGCCGTATTTTGTATTGCATTCTATTTTCCTGCAGTACGGATCAGGCCAGGTCCTGTCTCCGCAGTAAAAAAGATAACTGAATTCTCTGTTCTGATAACCTTCCAGCAGCATCGCGTAGACGGAGCCCACCCGGTTCTTTTCCGGAAACGGGATCCTGACGCCTCCTCTGTGCTTCCTGTCGTACAGAATGATGCCGAACTCTGCTGTTTCGTCAGTATGTATTCTTCTGTGCACCGCCGCGATGTGCAGCCCTGCATGCCGGAAATACACGCCTAAAGGATAAATTTGTGTCTTAACGATCTTGAAGTCTTTATGCATGACAAATCCTCCGACAAAATGTGAGTCTATGGTTGATTGCGCCGTTAGAGCATTTCTGAAGCTGATCACTGCATCCCCCATAACACAACGGACATAATACAAATTAAATGCCATGTTATCATTCTATCACAAAAGATAAGATTTCTAAACAAAAATTTCTTTTATTTTCTGAAAATCCATTGAATATCTATTCAGATTTCAGTAAAATAACCATAAACCATCTGCAAAATGTTCACAGCCCACAACCGCTGTGAAGGAAAGGAAGGCCCAATATGAGCAAAAATAACATGCCGGGCGGCGACAACGGCTACGACGCCGAGGAAATGACCGTGGATCTTGATCTGGAGGACGGCACCACCGTCACCTGCGCCGTGATCACCATTCTCACCGTATCCGAAAAAGACTACATCGTACTGCTTCCGCTGGACGAATCAGGAGAGAATACGGAGGGCGAAGTATGGTTCTACCGCTACAGCGAGAATCCCGATGATCCAAACGAGGAACCGGTGCTGGATTATATCGAGGACGACGACGAGTACGAAGCCGTGGCGGAGGCTTTTGACGAGTACCTGGACGCCGCGGAATTCGACGAACTGGTGGGCGGTCAGGAAGATGAGTCATAGCATAAGACATGCCAGAAACCGGGAAGGTGCATCTTTTCCGGTTTTTCCTTTGACGGTCATCAGACACAGGCTGTGTTTCGCTCTGGTCATGGCCACATAGAACATACGCCGCTCCTCTTCTATCTCCGCTTCCGTCACTGATTTGGCGGAAGGGATCTTTCCCTCCTGACAGTCCGGTAAGTAGACCCGGTCAAATTCCAGTCCTTTCGAAGCATGCATCGTCAGCAGATGCAGCGCATCTTCCTCTTTCTTTTTCCGCTCCTGCATATCCTTTAGCGTATCCTCATAACCGGCGATATATTCCAGCATTTCATGTAAGGCTGCAAACTGTCTGGAAAATTCCTGAAACTCCTCCCCGATCCGCACCAGCTCCCCGGCTTTTTCCGGTCCGTATTTCTCCCTGAGATAGCCGTCGTAACCGATGATATTCCGGATATAGTGAATCTGCAGACAAAGCCTCATACCGCTGAGATGCCTGATATCCTGAAAGAGCCTCCTGATCCGCTCCTGCTGGACCGGCGAGCCGCCATACCAGCACATAAGCTCCTTCTCCCGCACAATCTCTCCCGCCACACTGTCTCTTTTCAAATACCTGACCGGGCGATTCATGATCCGCAGGAAATGCCGGCGCTGAAAGCCGTCCGCCGCTTCTGCCAGCGTCAGATAAGCCAGGATATCCTGCACGACGAAATGCCGGAACCGGTTCGCCGGCCGCTCCTTCATGGAAAAGGGTATCCCGCCTTTGCGCAGGATCTGTGCCCACATGGCGCAGTCATAGTTCGTCCGGCAGATCATGGCACAGCCGGACAGCTTCCCCTCCTTCCTGATGCGGCACATCTCCTGCAAAAACGCCTGCTGTTCCTCTTCTTCATGCTCATACTGCCGCAGGCAAAAGCCGTCGCCCGTCTCATGTACCGCCTGGATCTGTTTGTCGATCCGGTTGTGATTTTCGCCGATCACCTGCAGGGCGGCCGCAACGATCCGGCCGTGGCACCTGTAATTTTGATCCAGCAGAATAAACGAGGCCTGCGGATAATCCTGCCTAAACTGCTGCATACTGTCCGGACTGGCGCCCCGGAAGCCATAGATGGACTGGTCGTCATCCCCCACGATAAAGAGATTGTGCTGCGGCGCCGCCAGCATTTTCACGATCTCATACTGCAGCGGGGAAATATCCTGAAATTCATCGACAAGGATATACTGAAACTGTTCCTGCCACCGGGCAAGCGTATCCGCCTCCCCGGCCAGCAGCCGGTGGCACAGGATCATGATGTCGTCGAAATCCATCTGTCCAAATTCCTGCTGATAGCTTTCATATTCTTTTAGTAAAAAGTTAATGTCCTCCTCCGTAATATCCTGTATGGATATTTTCTTTTGCTTTGCGCCTGTCTTTCGGCTGCCGACCAAAGCAGTCAACTCCTCCAGATCCTCTTCCTGTACAGAAGCAAATCTGCTGTACATGCGCACGATCTGACGGATCTGTCTTCTTTTCTCTGATTCTGTCATGATGGAATAGCCCTGATAACGGGCTGACTGTTTCAGAATGTGATAGAATACGGCATGAAAGGTGCCGAACCTTACCGGCGGCCGTTTCGGCTGCGTGAGACGAAAGAAGCGTTCCTGCATTTCCAGTGCCGCCGCTTTCGTAAATGTGATGACCAGGATGCGGGCGGGATCGACGCCCCATTCTGTGATGAGATGTAAGATGCGGTGTACGGTGACGAAAGTCTTGCCGCTGCCGGGACCCGCAATGACCTGCGCGGGACCGGCAGTGTGCAGGATCGCCAGTTCCTGATTGGGATTGACGACCTGCCTGGACATTTGCTTATACATTCTGCAGTTTCTCGATTCCTCTGCGGATTCTGGCAAGGGATTCTTCCTTCCCCAGCACTTCCATGATCTCCGTCGCGCCTGCCGGCGTCATCTGTTTGCCGGAGACCGCCGTCCGTACCGGCCACATCACATAGCCGTTCTTACATCCCTTCTGCTCCACATAGCCCGCCAGTGTCTGGTAAAGCGCATCGTTGCTGTAATCTGTCTGCGCCTCCAGAAGCGGCAGAATCTCCTGCAATACCTCCAGGGAAGATTCTTTGCTGGTCTTCATCTTCTTGTGGGCATACATCTCCACATCATATTCCGGCAGTGTCTCAAAGAAATCCACCATTTCCCTGATATCCGGAAAGATCTCGATCCTCGTCTTGACCATGGCCGCAATCTTCTTCAGATCCAGACTGCCGGTCAGCGCCTCTTTCAGATAAGGCTTGGCCATCTCGTAGAAGCGGTCGGAATCCATGGCCTTCAAATATTCTCCGTTCATCCATTTCAGCTTGGTATAATCGAATACCGCCGGCGATTTGGACAGATGATGATAATCAAACTTCGCCACCAGCTCTTCCAGCGTGAAGATCTCCGTGTTGTCCTCCGGACTCCAGCCAAGAAGCGCCACGAAATTCACAACGGCCTCCGACAAAAAGCCCTGCTCGATCAAATCCTCATAGGAAGAATGGCCGCATCGCTTGGACAGCTTCTGGTGGTTCTCATCGGTGATCAGCGGACAGTGCACATACTCCGGCACCTCCCAGCCGAAAGCCTCATAGAGACGGTTGTACTTGGGGGAAGAGGACAGATATTCATTACCTCTCACCACATGGGTGATCCCCATCAGGTGGTCGTCCACCACATTGGCAAAATTGTAGGTCGGGTAACCGTCCGACTTGATCAGTATCATGTCGTCCAGTTCACTGTTATCCACCGTGATATCGCCGTAAATATCGTCATGGAAGGTGGTCGTCCCTTCCGTCGGATTGTTCTGCCTGATCACGTAGGGGACACCCGCCGCCAGCTTTTGCTCCACTTCCTCTTTTGAAAGATGCAGGCAGTGCTTGTCGTATACGTTGATCTCCTTCCCGGCTACCGTACAGGTCAGCGTCGCCAGCCTCTCCTTGTCACAGAAACAGTAATAAGCCTGTCCCTTCTCAATCAGCTGCTTCGCGTACTCCAGATAAAGGCCCTGTTTCTGCCGTTCGCTCTGTACATAGGGACCGACACCGCCGTCCTTGTCCGGACCCTCGTCATGCACCAGTCCCGTCTTCTCCAGCGTGCGGTATATGATATCCACCGCCCCTTCCACGTAACGTTCCTGATCCGTGTCCTCGATCCTCAATATGAAATCGCCGCCCTCATGTTTGGCGATCAGATATGCATACAAAGCCGTCCGCAGATTCCCCACATGCATACGCCCTGTGGGGCTGGGGGCATATCTTGTTCTTATTTTCTGACTCATTTCTTCTTCTCCATCTTATTTTCTATTTGGACTGCCTCTGCCTGAAACCACCCGTTCCGGCACAGGATTCCTGATTGCTTTTCATACAGTTCCCTTGAAGAAAACCGTTATGCAGGATAAAGCCGTATGTCCTATGCCTGATCCGGGATCTTCTTACCGGCTGCGTTCTTGAAGCTGCCCACTGCTCTGGCC
>VSOD01000639.1 GCA_009774655.1 Lachnospiraceae bacterium | reverse complement strand
TTTGACAGCGTAACTGGATTGACGCTTTTTATCCTTAATATCCCCTCTGCCGCTCTCAATATCCCCCGCAAGGCGGCGCAAATGCAAACTACCGTGTAAGCATATTAACTCTGATTCCCCCGCTTTCCAAGCGGTTTCTGCTGTCAGACTTGCCTGCGGAAAAGGCAGACCGCCGCATATGGCGGATGATGGCCATCGTGCGGCGGGTTGTCTTTTGTAAATTCTGTTATCCTAAAGATTTCAGGTTCCTGCGGTATTCTGCCATCTCATCCTCGCTTACCGTATCCATAACGTGCTGCAGCTCACTTACCACAAAATCCCTTTCCTTCGGCAGATAGGCAGTGACCGGGTAAAAATTTGAACTGGAATTGGCAAACAGATGTGTCCTTATCTGCAAATTTTTGATGAACACCTGCAGTTCCTCCATGCGTTCCTTTTCCCCGGCAGGGGTAAATTTCCCCTCCTGCTCCATGCGGTACAGTTCCGTATCCGGGAACAGCGTGAGGGAATCCACGGAAATAAAATATGGATTGAGCCGGCTGAACAGCCTGGCGCTGTTCACCGCATTCCAGTATCCCCTGCCCTTCCCCGCAAGCCCGGTCATGTATACGAAATAATATTCTATCCCCGCCTCGTCCAGCTTCCAGCACTGCTCCAGTATGTCAGCCGCCGTGTACCCTTTGCCCGCCAGGGCAAGGGTGTCATCGTCACCGCTCTCCGTCCCGATGGTCAGCCCGTTTATCCCCATCGCCCGGAGCTTCTTAAGCTGCCACACTTCCTTGTCCCTGATATCCCGAATGCTCGCAAACATGGCCATCGTCTGGCATTTGATGAGGTAATCCCGTACCGTCAGCGTCCGGAGTTTCAGGTTCTCATAGTTCATGGCAAACGGGTTCGCCCCCGTCCAGAAGATGCGCCGCGCATAGGGCTGGTAGCTTTTGATCTCCGCCAGGTCTTCCTCGAACTCCTCCATCGGTGACATACGGAAACACTCGTCTTTATAAAGGCTACAGAAACGACATTTTTTATAGGTGCAGCCGGAAGTCGCCTGTATGATGACGGAATGTGCCTCATAGGGCGGCCTCCACGTCCTTCCCGTAAAATGCAATCTGAATCACCTCCTACAGATGGCGGACGCTCTTACGGTAACGCCGCAGTTCGTCCACGCCCACATTCTTTATCACGTCATCAAGGAAAGCCAGCAGCTTCTCCTTATCTTCCGGCAAGACGCCATGCATCTGGAACGCATTGGAAGCGCCCAGCGCGGCAAATTCCGTGGGGATTTCCAGCCCTTCCACCAATGCCCGGACTTCCCTGTACTTCTCTGTCTCAGTTTCTTCTTTCCAGTTCCCCTGCCGGATTTCCCCGTACAGCCTTGAATCCGGGTAGATGGTCAGCATATTCGCGCCGACCAGGGCAGGATGGAGCTGATTGCATACAGCGGCGGTGGTCCTTGCCCCGTTCTCCCCGCGCCCTGCGCCGGATATGCCCGTCAGATAGAAAAAACTGTAGCGGATGCCCGCCTTGTCCAGCCTGCCGCACTGCTCCAGAATGTCAGCCGCCAGATACCCTTTATCCATGAACCGCAGCGCCTCGTCATCCGCCGTTTCGATGCCGATTGTCAGCCCGTCATATCCTGCCCCGCGCAGCGCCGCCAGTTCCTCGTCCGCTTTCAGCGTGACATCCGTCACCCTGGCAAAGCTGCCGATGGTCTCCATCTCCGGGAAATATCTGTGTACCAGCCCCGCGATCTCCATCAGCCTGTCATATTTCAGCACGAAAGGGTTCGCCCCGGTCAGGAAAGTCCGGGTTACCTTCCTCTCGAAAAAGGATCGGTACATCTTCTTCGCCTCTTTCAAGTCCGCTTCTATATTCTCCATCGGTGACATCCTGAACTGGAAAGGCAGGCCTGCGTAAAGCGTACAGAACTTGCATCTGTGGTGCGTACAGCCCGCGGTAACTTCCAGCAACAGGGAAGACGCCTCATAGGGCGGCCTCCATATAGTTCCTGTATAGTGCATCATCCATTCCTCCTCGTGTCTTTCCTCTTTTGCACTAAATTACCTCTAAAATTCCATGAAATCAAGTACTGTCTTTTTTAGTCGGTAGTTCACTTTTTCGTACTATCTGTCAAAAATGACCGTATCTTGATTTTTTCCCACTGCCGGGATAT
>VSOD01000638.1 GCA_009774655.1 Lachnospiraceae bacterium | reverse complement strand
GTAACGCAGAGATTGTCGGTCAGACTGTCGGAATCACAAAGATAAGCTCCCTCGCCGCCGTTTGCAAAGATCTCCCTGGCGCCTGCCGCAGCCTCTTCATTGATCACATTGGTTTCCAGCAGAATATCGATCAGATTGCCTTCATAAGTTTTCTCGTTGTCATCGGAGCTGGCGATCACCGTGCCGTCCGGCGTACAGAGAAAAAGACCTGCCCGCTCGCCGAAGTAGGAGGTATTTAACATGTCGTGCAGATATTCCTCCGCCAGATAAGCGCCCCGCAGGACGCCTATGATCTCGCCGTCATAATGGATCGGCGCATAGAAACAGGCCATCGTCTCATTGAAAAGATGGGGATCGAATATGATATCCGTGCCGATGCCGCCATTCATGCCGTCTATAAAAAAGGTACAGTCGGTCACATTGGATGTTCTGCCGTCGCTGTTATGGTCAACACCATCGGAATCTGTAAAGAGAAGTACGTCAAACAGGGAATGTTCGGCAAGGTTGTCCAGCATGGAAAGAGTGATGACGGGTTCGGTCAGTCCGTCTTCTATAAAATAAGCATAAGTGGTGATCAGATCCAGAGCGTTGTTGAGTTCTTCGTCTATTTTGACAGCTGTCTGGCGCGCAGAGTCGGCGGCATAGATTTTATTCTGTTCTTCCATCCGCCGGCTGTTCTGCGATGTATACCAGAAAAACAACAGGATGATCGCTGTCAGGAGAAACAGGACATATGCAATGTCCTGCAGTGTTTTTTTACGTCTCATATGCTTAGCCCTCAATTCGATTGTCTGTTAGCTTATTTTAACACGATTAAAGGGACTCAACAATAATTACCACAGATATTTCTCCGCAGTGTGGATCGAAAAGTTAAAATTGCGCAGATGCATCTCCCCGGACAGTTCTTCAATTTTCAGATAATACAGACGCATCCAGTTCAGTTCATCCACGGCGCCTTCTTCCGGATTCAGAAAAGTTCTGATCTCCTCATAGCTTTCCGGCAGACCTTCCGTGCGGATGTATTCATTCGCTTCCTTAATATAGAAGTTATACCTGTCATCAAGCAGGATCGGTGCGGCATCCGCCGACAGGGTGGAAAGATACCGCTGGTTGTCATGAATGTCATAGTCGTTCAGAAAGGCCATATGCTCCTGGTTCAGATTATAGCGGGCAATCCAGTAGTCGGGACGGGAGAAGGAAAGCACAATATAGAAAACGGTGACCACTGCCATGCCATAAGGAAAGAGCGGAAAGCTGTTCTTATAGATAAATACCGTTACTCCCATCATCAGCAGGAAGATGACAGACAGCGCCCAGAGAACAAGGATCCGCAGCAGCGTCAGGTTATAGCGGTTGATGTACATGAGCATGCGCAGGGCGCTTGAGAAGATCATGATAAAAGTGCATCCGGAAAGAACCGTAAGCAGAACCCTCAGCACAATATTTTCCCGGAAAAAACAGAGGAAAATAAGTACAATGATCAGGTTTAAAATACATACGGCAAGCAGCTGGAAAAATCCTTCTCTGGCATAGCTGGAATAAGTATAACCTTCTGGAAGACGCATGTTTCCAATAAAAAGATACAGAATCTGTATCACACTGAAGATCAGGTAGACGAAGCAGAGCGCCGCCGTAATGATGATGGCGATAACCGGTTCCTGCGTCCTGTGATCCGTCCGCTCTTCTTTGACGTTTTTCATGGCAAGCGCCGCATAGACTGCATAGGAGCAGAAGAACACGACAATCGTCATAAACAGAGTGCCGAAAACGGTCTCAAAATTGATGGATTCCAGTATGCGTGAAAAAATCTCGGCAAATACCGCGTCTGCGCTGGCTAAGAGCATGGTAACAAACAGAAGCAGCGGAATGGTGATGGCAATACCGATCAGTACAGGAAAGAAATAAGAATTTTTCCCTGTTTTCTTCTGTTTCTGTGCATCGGCGTAAGCCGCCATATCGCCAAAAGGGCGGAACAGACAGCAGATTGCCGTACCGACCGTCTGGAAACAGGCAGTAAAATATTTGGGCAGATCCCAGTTCAGATCGTTGTACATCATATGCAGCATCAGAATAAGAGCCAGCAGGAAAATGCCGCATTTGTTAAAAAACAGAAGCAGCGGGGAATCAGTGAGGCAGTTGGAGATCCCCAGAAGCTGAATGCTGACAAGATAGAATAT
>VSOD01000637.1 GCA_009774655.1 Lachnospiraceae bacterium | reverse complement strand
CAGCTGCTCTACGACGGCAAGATCCTGGCAGAGCTGAAGATCATGGAGATCCATAACTGTCTCGGCACCCTGCAGGAGACGCTGCAGAAGATGGGCAGCTCTGTCACCGGCATGGCCAGGATCCCGGAGAGCAGGAGCGGTATCCTGCTGCCGGACGGCTTTTACCAGAACACGCAGGGGCGAAGATGCCTTCTTACCATACCCCTGGATGCCGTGGACACGCCGAAATATTACGGTCAGCACATCCTGAAACTGTTCGTCACCGCGCAGCAGACCGGCATCACGGCCTCCTACCCTTCGGGCATACTGCATGACTATAAGGACGGCGTCTACTGCCGCCACATGTTCCTGACCGTAAGCGCAGACTCTGGCTCCACCATCCCGCAGGAGTCCTCCACGGATGCGTCCGGAAATACCTACCGTATCCTTCCGGAAGGTGATTACGCCTGCCGCAGAATCTCTACCCATATGACAGACTTTGCATCGGTGCGGAATGAAATGAAAGAAGTCCTGAAAGAACAGGATTTCTGTATTATCGAGATCGATACCCTCTCCGAACAGAATAAGAAAGACGGATATGCTTTCGAACTGGAATATTTTCTGGGAGTATGATATAATTGTTAAGGTTGCCATATCGGCACATTCTATTACATCTATTTCAGGAGGCCACAGGGTGATGAACATGTCATGGAAACGGGGAGCATGCGCCCTCACGATTGCTACACTTTTAACCGGCTGCTCCTCTGCAGAAGCCAGTAAAACCTTACAACCAATGTCAGATTCCGATTCCGTTGCGCAGATGCAGGAACCGGACGGCGCCGAATCATTAGAGTCCGGCACTGTTTCGCTGAATGTCTGGGCAGAAGAAAACGATTTCGAGATGTTAGAGGCAATGATCGCCTCTTTTCAGGAATATTATGCCGGACAGGCAAACTTTGAGATCAGTCTGACCGCACAGCCCGATTCCGGCACCTGCAACATGATACTGGGCGATATCCACAGCGCCGGAGACGTATTCTCCTTTCCCGACGATCAGTTTACAAGACTGATGGCCGCAGGCGTACTGGAGCCGGTAGACAACGCGGCCGCAGTTTCCTCCGCCAATGTACCGGAAGCCATCGCAGCCGCATCCTGGCACGATACCCTCTACGCTTTTCCCTACACCGCAGACAACGGTTATTTCCTGTATTATGATAAGACTTATTTCACGGAAGCAGATGTACAGACACTGGACGGCCTTCTTGCTGCTGCCACGGCAGCCGGGAAGCAGATTTCCATGGAACTTACTTCCGGCTGGTATCTGTATGCCTTTTTCGGACAGACCGGCCTCGAACTTGGTATGAACAGCGACGGGGTCACCAACTACTGCAACTGGAATACCACGGAAGGGAGCATCAAAGGACGGGATATTGCCCAGTCTATCCTCAATCTCACCACCAACCCTGCTTTTGCTTATCACACGGACGGCGATTTTATCGCAGGCGTGCAGGACGGCAGCATCATCGCCGGCATCAGCGGCACCTGGAACGCCGCGCAGATCCGGAATGTCTGGGGAAGTGATTACGGCGCCGTCAAGCTGCCTACCTTCAACTGCGCCGGCAAACAGATCCAGATGGCCTCTTTCACCGGTTATAAGATGATGGGCGTCAACGCCTACTCGCCCCACAAGCAGTGGGCCATGAAGCTGGCCGAGTGGCTGACCAATGAAGAAAATCAGACCATCCGTTTTGAGCAGAAGAGCCAGATTCCTTCCAATATCCGGGCGGCCTCCTCAGATGCCGCTGCGCAGATTCCTGCCGTGCAGGCCATTCTCGACCAGTCACAGTACGGCAACCTGCAGCGGGTAGGCACCAAATACTGGGATGCCTGTACGGACTTTGCCAATATTATGATCGCGGGCAATCCGAACAACATCAGCCTGCAGGAACTTATGGACACTTTAACGGCGGAGATCACCGCTTCCATAGCAGAATAACAGAATCGGGAGGACGATATGACCGAACAGGAAAACCAGAACACAGCTATCAAAAGCAGACCGCGCCTCAGCATTAAACTTTTGACTCTGATCCCTATTTTTGTGCTGAGCTTCGTCTGCATCCTATCCAATATCGTAGCCGTCCACAATATACGGAGCGTCAACCGCACCGCCAGCACCATCGCGGACGACTACATGACAGGCATTTTC
>VSOD01000636.1 GCA_009774655.1 Lachnospiraceae bacterium | reverse complement strand
TGCGCTTGCGCTGTAAGTTACCTTCGGCTCCTCTGTGAGTCTTCCTGTCAATGTGATCTTGTTCATGTTCCTACCCGCATATCTTTGATATGCTTATCCTTTCTGAATTTTTTGCTAAAAATAATTTTTGGAATTTTTTGCATATGAGGTTTATAAAACAAAACCCCTGTCTTTCTGGTAAAAGTAAGCCTTTGTGCCCAAGATCTCTTCTTCGGAAAGCGTCGCATTCACATCCTGATTATGTCTGGTAAGGCTGTCAATACCAGAGTTGTTGGGTGATGGCATGAGCAGCACTTCATGTACGGAAGAAAAGATGACATAGAAACTGTCGTGCTTATCGGCAAAATCTTTTAGGACATCATCGGACAGTACAGCAGCCGCACCAAAGTATCGCTTTTGGTTGCTCATAAACCATATCCTGCAGTCAGCAGGAAATTCTTTAGGGGCAATGGAACCTGTTTCCCTGATGAGCTGTTCTAACGGCATAAGGTCCACATTATGCTTTGCCAGTGTATTGCTGATTGCCAGAGACAGGACAGTTTCACTGTCTGCCTGCCAGATGTTTAAATGGCTGTTATGTACCATAAAACTTGCATAGTTTTCTTCAGATGCTTCAACTGTGCAGCGGACTGCGACTGCAAAATCGTCAAGAAACATGGTGTGGGGGATGTTCCGCAGCAGGTTTTTATTGAGATGCCTGTTGATCAACTGGACGTACAATTTGTTTTTTGCATAACCAAAGTCAGACAGTGATGTAATGTCAAATTGATCCTTATAGGTTCTGGCATTGAAATAAATGTACAGAATCCTGTCAGTGACATCATCAACTGATACGCCATTTTCCAGAGCTTTGTAAAAAGGTTCCAGATAGATGGTCGGGGTGATGGTTTCCCCATCTTTCAAGATTGTAAGTCCATCCAGATCAATGTTTGTTTTCTGCACTTTTTCGAGAGTGCCGTGGTAGCCGTCTCCTAATTTCTTAGAAAGAGCTTCCAGAATCTGTTGTTTCATTGCTTCTCTGTTCATGTGTTCTCCTTTCGGGGTGAATGTGGACAAAAAAGCAGACACCTTACGTTTGATGTCTGCCAGTCCAATAGCTTTCAGGCATAGGGATGCCTGTGCTGGTCATATGGCCAGCGGGTTACATTTTGTATCTTTTATACCTGCTATCCGCCAAAATAGTTATGGTTTATATATTGTAGAAAGATTGGGGGATGAAATAATTGGGAAGGCAGATAGGAATGTTTTAGGGTGGTTTCCTATATGACTGATCAGTTATTTATTGGAATGGCATTTTTATAATGGTGGTGTATAGAGAAAAGGAAATCATTCGTGATTGTTTGAAAAGGAGCCTTGATAAAGGCATTCACCCGTAATCTATACTTCTTATCAATATATCAGGGTGCTGTTTAGCAACGTAAAAAAGGAGATGTTTCGACAGTCCATACAGGGTACAGGATACATGGTATCTTGCAGACCTGCCTAACGCCAACTTAGTTGACATCAGGATGCTTTGATTATAGAGTAATGTTACGAGGAAGGTGTTTATATAGGGAAAGTGATAAACAGGAGAAATGATATACAGGGTTCATCTGATATGATGAAGAGCAAAAACAATAGTTTTTGGGTGGGAATGTCTTTTGTGGATGTTCCCGCTTTTTTATTTACATAGAAATGTTCTGGAATGGGAGGTGAAATAGATGAAAGAACATATCAAACATTGGTATCCGAAGGATGAGAGGTTTTTCAAAGTGCTGTCCATAGCAGGGAATGTCAGACAGGAAGATGTGGCTAAGATAGACATATCAGCAAGCAGGCTGAAAAACATGGAGAAAGACAAGCTGATCAAGAAGGTGACGTATCCATCCAGATATAATAAAAGTCCCAAGAGCAACATAAGCTATGCGCTGACAAAGAAGGGAAAAGATTTCATTGAGAAAAAGTATGGGATAAGCAGATGCCAGAACGCCCATGCTGCGGAGCATAACTGTAAAGTGGCTGAAATCATATGCAGTCTGGATAAAAAGGAGATTGAGACAGTACAGGCAGAATGGCAGACAAGGGACCAGATGGAGGAGGCACTGGAGCAGATGAGGCAGGAAGGTGATTATGACCAGTATGATTACTATATGGACCTGTGGAAAGCAGGTCTGATCAGTGCCGTGGATGTAGTATACACTTCCGTTAAGAC
>VSOD01000635.1 GCA_009774655.1 Lachnospiraceae bacterium | reverse complement strand
TCCATCTCTTATCCCACTCATTTCTGAAAATCAACCCTTTCCTGCCTATTCGCTATTGAGTTTCCGAGACTGCTCAGACAAGGCAAAAGCGCCCAAATCCTATGATTCCGACGCCTCTTTCTTCTTCTCTGCCTCCGCATCCTCCGGCTCCTGCCCGGTCTCTTTCTTCTTACCGCGCCCTTCTACCGGATCATACTTCATATCAAAAATCTCGAGCACATCCGCCCCGAAAATATCATGCATATAAGAATACAGCTGATGATTCATCATCTCTTTCTCCTGCTTGCGGACCACCTTCTTCTTCAGCTCTCTGCGGATATTGCTGATCCACTCCTCTATCTCTTCCAGTTCTTCCGTATTCTTATGCAGCTTCCGGTAACAGATCTCCATCGTCTCCAGCATCAGCCTGTTATTGAGCTGGACGATCTGCCCGGGCAGCTCCAGCATCTCCTCGTCGCATTCCTTGAGCTTATCGTTGCACTCGGCGACCAGACGCTTGTGCGTCTCCATCTCCTTCTCCAGCCGCAGGGTGGCGCCGCCCTCCATCTCATCCGCCAGCAGCACGATCTCATCCATCAGCTTCTTCTTCAGCTTCCGGATCTCCCGCTTCTTCTCGTTGACCTTGCCCTGCCGTTTCAAAAGGCCGTTGAGCTCGCATTCCATATCCCTGATCTCGTCTGTGCATTCCTGCTGCGTAAAAAGCTGATGCCACTTATTGTCCAATGTCAGAATCGGAATCTTCTTCTCCGACAGCGCAGACCGAAATGCTTCATCTGTTTTTCCCATATACTGTCAAACCTCTCCTATTTCACGTGATCCTGCACCTTTTTCTATAGTTTACGACATTAGAAATTTCGTTTACTATATATACCGGCATCTGCCGTCTACTCCTGCCCCGCCTCCACAGACGACAGATTGTAAGACAGCTTCATCAGACTGTCCGAAAGATGGACGCTCTCCACCTGAATCCCCTCCGGTACATGCAGATCTACATGAGCAAAATTCCATATCCCCCTGATACCGTAACTGACCAGCTGCTCTGCCACTTCCTCTGCACCGCTCTTGGGTACGGTCAGGACTGCGATGTCAATCTCCATATCCTTGACAAACTGCTCCATCTGCTCCATAGGCCGCACCGTGATACCGTGGATCTTCGTGCCGCAGATCTGCGGGTTGATATCGAAGATTCCCCGGAAGATAAACCCTCTGCGCTCAAAGTCCCTGTAATTGACAAGCGCCTGCCCGAGATGCCCCGCCCCGACGATGATCAGGTTGTGCTTCTTGTCAAGCCCCAGTATCCTGCCGATCTCCTCATAAAGATACTCCACATTGTAGCCATATCCCTGCTGGCCGAAACCGCCGAAATTGTTCAGATCCTGTCTGATCTGGGACGCTGTCACCTGCATGATATCGCTCAGTTCCTGGGAGGAAACTCTCTCGATCCCCTCATCCTTCAATTCACCCAGATACCTGAAATACCTGGGCAGACGGCCGATCACAGCCTGTGAAATCTCTTTTGCTTCCACCTTTGCTGCCTCCTAAGTCCCTTTCCTGTTCTTGGCACTGCTTTTGGTGCGCACTGTTATCTTAGTATACAACCATGCTAAAAAACTGTCAAACTATCCGTTGACAGTTTTAGAGAGGAATTGTAAACTGGTGTTACTGTTTGCGGTTTCAGGCATCCAGCCCCTCGCCGGAGGCGGCCTGGAACGGGCTGAATGCGTTACAGTCTGCGGCCGGCCCGGCCGCATAATATCATACAGGAAAGGTACGGTGCATCATGATACTCTCCGTCAGCAATATTCACAAATCCTTTAACGAAATACCTGTACTCAGGAATGTTTCTTTTCATATAGAAGATTACGACAAGGCCGCCATCGTGGGCATTAACGGCGCCGGCAAGACAACCCTGCTGCGCATCATCATGGGCGAACTGTCCGCGGATGAGGGAATCGTGACAGTCTCCCGCGACAAAACCATAGGCTATCTGTCCCAGCATGAGGCGGTATCCGGGGATAATACGATATACGATGAACTGTTGTCCGTGAAGCAGGAGCTGATCGACCTGGAACAGAAAATGCGCGCCGTGGAACTGCAGATGAAGACCGCTTCCGGGGACGCCTTACAGAAGCTGATGAACGATTACCCCACCTTACCCCACGATTACGAGACAGGCGGCGGCTATGCGTACAT
>VSOD01000634.1 GCA_009774655.1 Lachnospiraceae bacterium | reverse complement strand
TTGTATCAAAATAACACAAAAAAAGGAACAGATATTTCCTGCTCCTTTTCATTTTTTATTTTATAAGTTTAACCTGCAGCAGTCATAAAAGGCACTTTACAAAATATTAGAAATCGTGATATCATAACCCTAAACATATCTGGGAATCTTAAGTTCTGATATCACATCTGTGACTTATCATCTATTCTTACACGAATCCCTTATATGAAAACAGAATAAGGGAGGCAGGACAAATGGGAAGAGCAGATGAATATCAGTTTGATTATCTGGATGACAACAGCAGATTTGCAGATCAGGTGAACGGCGTTTTGTTTCAGGGCAGGCAGGTGGTGAAGCCGGATGAACTGGAGCCGGCGGATATGCTGTTTGTATATCTGGGGCGGGAGGCAGACAGACGGAAGAATTTCAAGTCAGTGGTGGATAAAGTGCGCATGTGGAAAGGACAGCTGATCCATATTCTGGCGGTGGAGAACCAGAGCTTTGTGGATTATCGTATGGTGCTGCGTAATATGCTGACGGAAAGCATAAGCTATGAGAAACAGTGGAAACGGAAGAAAGCTCTTCACGAGCGTATGCGGGATCTTGAGATCGGGAGCGATGCCTTTTTCTCCGGCATGACAAGAGATGAGAAGTTCCTGCCGATCGTGACGCTGGTTGTGTATTGCGGTACGGAGCATCCATGGGACGGTGCCAGATGCCTGCATGAACTTCTGGATATCGACGAGGAGCTGAAACCGTTTGTCCCAAATTACAGACTGAATCTATATGACTGCCATGAGCATGATACGTTTCATGAATTTCACAGCGGGCTGCGGCAGCTGTTTGAAGTGGTACGCTATGGGAAGGATAAAGAGAAATTAAGGGAGATCATGGAAGAGAATCGGGAAGCCTACAGCAGAATGGACAGCGACACAAGGCAGCTTCTGGAAGTGGTGGCAAAAGTCAGGGTGAAGGAGGAATATACGGTGATGGAAAATGGAGAGAAGAAGTATGATCTGTGCAAGGCATTTGTGGATATGAAGCTGGAAGGCATCATCGAGGGCAAGAAAGAGGGCAGATTAGAAGGAAAACTGGAAGGAAAAGCAGAGGAGCGGCAGGAGCATCTGATCAGGACGGTATGCATCAAGCTCAGGAAAAACAAGCCGGCAGCCACCATTGCGGATGAGCTGGAAGAAGAGCTTTCGGCGGTGGAGAGAGTGATAGAGGCACAGCGGAAAGCCGGCTGTTATGACGTGGAACGCATCTGTGCGGTGCTGGCGGAGTAGGCAAAGACAGAGAAGGGAGGGCGGCGGATATGAAAAAAGAAGATGACTGTACGGGAAAAGCCGTGCAGGGCACAGAAGAGATACTGTTTACCAATGCATCGTCCGTTGATTCTTCCCGTATCCTGTATACACCGTCCGCTTTTGCACGGACCTCGCTTCTGCACCTGCAGGAGATCGGCAGTCTGGAGGCCATACAGCCGCACACAAGCGCTCGGGAGAATCTGGTATCCTATCTGTGTTTTGTGGTCACGGGCGGATGCGGGGAACTTCTCTATAATAAGAAGAAGTACAAGCTTTGTGCCGGTGACGTGGTCTTTATTGACTGTCATAAACCTTATTCCCACCGGACGGACCAGGCGCTGTGGACGTTGCAGTGGTGCCATTTTTACGGGCCGGATCTGCCGGCGGTCTATAACAAGTATCTGGAGCGGGGCGGACAACCGGTTTTCCATCCGGAAGACGACACTGTGATCAGGGAGCTTTTGACGCAGCTGTATGTACTGGCCGGTTCGGCGGATTACATCCGGGATATGCGGATCAATCAGGAGCTGAGCCGGCTGCTGACGCTGTTGATGTCTTATTCCTGGCATCCGGAGAACAAGGTGGTGTCCAAGAAGCGCATGGAATTGCGTGCGGTCAGGGAATATCTGGACGGTCATTTTACGGAAAAAATCGTTTTGGAGGATTTATCACGTCTTTTTTACATAGATAAGTATTATCTGACTAAAATATTTAAAGAAGCCTACGGCATGACGATCACGGCCTATCTTCTTTCCCGCCGCATCACGAAGGCGAAGAGTCTGCTGCGTTTTACGGACATGACGATGGAGGAGATCTGGGAGTCTACAGGGTTGAAGGATTCTAATTATTTTGCCAGAAGTTTTAAAAAAGTGGAAGGCGCCGTGAGAATACAGGCATTCATGGAAGAATACCAATGTCGGGA
>VSOD01000633.1 GCA_009774655.1 Lachnospiraceae bacterium | reverse complement strand
CTTTCTGTATCACGGTATTTATCTCGGCTTTTTCTGCTTTTATCAGCAATGGCGCGGCGCCGCTGGCGGCTATCTGGCTGGGCAAAGGAGACAGAGAACATGCGGAAAAGATCCTGGGCAACAGCGTCAGCTTCCTTATGCTTTGTACGGTGGCGCTGATGACATTTTTCTATGCGTTTCAAAGACCGCTGCTGTATATGTTCGGAGCCAGCGACGCCACCATAGGCTACGCCATGGACTATCTGTCGATTTATCTGCTGGGCACACTTTTTGTGGAGCTGGCGCTGGGCCTTAACGCCTTTATCATCTGCCAGAGTCAGCCCCGGATCGCCATGTTTTCCGTGCTGATCGGCGCGGTGGCCAATATCGTGCTGGATCCGGTCTTTATCTTCGGCCTGCATATGGGGGTAAAAGGAGCGGCCATCGCTACCGTGATCTCGCAGGGGCTGAGCGCCGCCTGGGTGATGTCCTTTTTACTGGGAAAAAAGACGTCCCTGAAAGTCCGCAGAAGCTGTATGCGTCTGGAGGGACGGATTCTGGGAAGCGTGTTCTCTCTGGGGATCTCGCCTTTTATCATGAATGCCACGGAGAGTTTCATCAGCATCGTATTAAATCACGGCCTGCAGGCTTACGGCGGGGATCTGCATGTAGGGTCGCTCACCATTATGCAGAGCATCATGCAGCTTTTCTCCGCGCCCATCAACGGATTCACACAGGGTATGACGCCCATCGTCAGTTACAACTACGGATCCAGGAATTTCGACAGGGTGAAGCTCCTGTACCGCTGGATGATCGGGATGTGTTTCGGCTTCCGGTTCCTTTCCACGGCTACCGCCATGCTCCTGCCGAGATTTTATGCCGGATTCTTTACCAATGAGACGCAGCTGGTGGCACTTACCGGGGAAGTGATGCCGATCTTTATGGCGGGTATGCTGGTGTTCGGCCTGCAGAACGGTATCCAGCCCACCTTCCTTGCGCTGGGACAGGCGAAAATCTCCCTGTTTATCGCCGTGCTGCGCAAGATTATCCTGTTGATTCCGCTGGCCATCATTCTGCCGCGTTTTATGGGCGTGATGGGGGTATACTGGGCGGAGCCGATCTCCGACATGATCTCGGCGGCTACGGCGTCTGTGCTTTTCATGCTGAATATCCGGAAGATATTGTCGGAGGAATCGCTGGCGAAGATACATTAAGAAGATACCGTGATCATTGCTTTTTGTTGGTATGGAATAACAGCTGTATAAAATCTGCAAAGAATGGGAATTGCTGTCTTGACAGGGAAATCATCCTGTGGTACGCTACCGTCATGCGATACAAATGTAGTACACGTTAAGAGGGAGTAGTTATCCTGTGTAAGCAACATACCCTGGCGCGCGCCATGTTTACACGCTTTCTAGCTTTCTACTTAGAAAGAACGAGACTTTTAGCATCGAAAATGCCGGAGGTCTCTTTTTGTTTGCCTGATGCCTCCGGTGTGAGTTGAGAATCGCGCAAAAGGTATGCCGCAGACGGCGGCAGAATGAGAAAGGAGCAGGGTATTATGGCAGTGGTAGTTCAGTTGGTGTTGTTGGCAGTGGGGTTCGTTCTTCTCGTCAAGGGGGCGGACTGGTTTGTGGAAGGTGCGGGTAAGCTGGCGGAGAAGTTCGGTATTCCGCAGCTGGTGATCGGTCTGACGATCGTGGCCATGGGTACATCTTTGCCGGAGGCGGCAGTCAGCGTGTCGGCGGCGCTTAAGGGAAGCGCGGAGATTACCATCGGCAATATTGTGGGCAGTAATATTTTGAATGTTTTTTTGATTCTGGGAATCACCTCGGTCATCAAGCCGATCGCGGTACAGAAATCAACGGTACGCTATGAGATTCCCTTCGTCATTGCGGTGACGGGGCTTTTGATGGGACTTGGCCTGACAGATAACGTGGTGGCCTTTACGGACGGCCTTATTCTCTGGGCACTGATGATCTGTTATCTGCTGTATCTGCTGCGGATGGCGAAGCATGGAGGGGACATGCCGGAGGAGCTGCCCGGCGAGGACAAAGAAATGCCTGTCTGGAAAATGCTCCTGCTGATCGTGCTCGGCGGCGTGATGATCGTCTTTGGTTCCGATGTGGCGGTGGATGCGGCCACGGAACTGGCGCGTATCTTCGGCATGAGTGAGCGTCTGATCGGCCTGACGATCGTGGCCTTCGGCACGTCGCTGCCGGAGCTTGTG
>VSOD01000632.1 GCA_009774655.1 Lachnospiraceae bacterium | reverse complement strand
GCGCAGGGAGATTCCGTTAAAATCCTGTGCGCCCTGCAGTGCATCAGTGACTATGAAGAGATTCTGTATGGGGAAAGGCGGCAGAACAGGAGATGCTGCAGACAGTCGTCCGTGAGCGACAGGAACTGCTGGCTGCGCTGCGTGAACGGAAGAAGTGGCGGTATGTTCTGTTTTGGTGGATGTTGACGGTTTAGGAGAATATTATATGTACAAAATTTTAGTGATAGAGGACGACCCGGTGATCCGGGAAGAACTGGCGGCGCTTCTTCGCGCGGACGGATATCAGGTCACAGAAGATCTGCCCTGCGATCTGGCGCTTCTGGACATCAACCTGCCGGGGGAGAACGGGTTCGAGATCTGCCGCAGGCTGCGGAAGCATTCGGATGTGCCGGTGATCTTCCTGACGGCCAGAGAGGCCGTGGAGGACGAGATCGTGGGATTCGGTGTCGGGGCGGATGACTATATCCGCAAACCCTATAATTCTGCGGTCCTGCTGATGCGGATCGCAAGATTGTTGAAGCGGAATGCAGAGCCGGTACGTACCGTGCGTGGACTGACGCTTTATCTGGCGGATCTGCGTGTGGGCTACGGGGAACAGACGGCGGAGCTGACGAAGAATGAAGCCCGGATTCTTGCCTGTCTGATGAAAAAGGATCTGTGCACCAGACAGGAGATCGTCGAAGATCTGTGGAACAACAGCTGCTTTATCGACGAGAATACGTTGTATGTCAATATTAACAGGCTGCGGGAAAAGCTGCGGCGCATGGGAGCCGATGCGTTTATCCGCACAGTCCGCGGTGTGGGGTATCGGTTATGAAAGTCGGGGAATATCTGCAGGGGAAAATGGTCTTTCTGCTGCTTGACGGTGTGGGACTGATCCTGCTTTTGTGCTTTTTGTTGATCTGTGGTGTAACGCCGGCTTTTATTGCGGTGTTGTACGGCGGGATCTTTTTGTTTACGGCGCTGTATCTGGCGGTAGATTATCTGGTGCTGAAAAGGAGGCTTGCGCAGCTGGAGAATCTGCTTGCCAGTCTGCCGGAACGGTATCTGGCAGGGGAGGTACTGCCCGTGCCGGCAGGCGGTGTGGAACGCTGCTATTACCGGGTGATGAAAAGTGTTTCCGCCTCGGCCATTGACGCGGCGGAGACGGCCAGACGGGAGAAAGAAGAATATATGGAGTATGTGGAGCGGTGGATCCATGAGTTGAAGACGCCGCTGACGGCCTGTTCGCTGATCCTGGCCAACCAGGGATCGCTGTGCAGAGGGCAGGTGTGTCAGGTGGCGGGCCGCTGCGCCAGGGAGATCAGGCGGGCCGATAATCTGACGGAAGACATTCTGTACTATGCAAGGCTTCGCAGCGCAGACAGGGATATCCGGGCGGTGCGCTTTTCGGCGGGCAGACTTTTAGAAGAGGCGGTCAAAAGGCAGATGGAAATTCTGATCGCGGCCAAAATCAGGGTGGAGCTTACGGGGGATTTCACGGCTTATGGGGATGAGAAGTCGATGTCTTATATGGTACAGCAGCTGCTGGTCAATGCGGCCAAGTACTGTCCGGGGTGCCGGATTCTGCTGCGGGCAGAAGGAAACAGGATCGTTGTGGAGGACGACGGGATCGGGGTGCCGTCCCATGAGTTGGAACGGATCACGGACCGCGGGTTTACAGGGACCAACGGGGAGAAGTTCCCAAACAGTACGGGTATGGGGCTGTATGTGGTGAAGCGGTTGTGTGAAAAGCTGGGGATCGGATTTACGGTGGAGTCGGAAGCGGGACGCTATACGCGGTTTACGTTCTCACTGTAGCCTTACAAAAATGTAAGAGTTGAGGAGAGATTGGGATAGAAAAGGATGAGGAAGGGTGTGGTATAGTAGGCACATGGAGGTGGTTGTATGAGGGAAATTTTACAGCTTACGAATGTGACGAAGTATTATGGCAGGGGCAGTGTGGTGACAAAGGCGCTTGACGGGATATCGTTTGGGGTGCGGGAAGGAGAGTTTGCGGCGATCATGGGAGCCTCGGGATCGGGGAAAAGTACGCTGCTCAACGTGATCGCGACGATCGACCGGGCCAGCTCTGGGGATATCTGTATCCGGGGAAAGCATCTGTCCGGGATGAAGGAGAAAGAGCTTGCAGCTTTTCGGCGGGATGAGCTGGGGTTTATTTTTCAGGAGTATAATCTGCTGGATACCCTGACGATCGGGGAGAATATCATAC
>VSOD01000631.1 GCA_009774655.1 Lachnospiraceae bacterium | reverse complement strand
AAAGGCCCAAGCAGGCCGAAGAACCACCCCCGCACCAGAATCAGGTTGATCTGATTTAACGCGATCTTCCTGCCATATGTCCTGGTCAATCCTCTACACTGTACAATCGGTGTCATAATTCTCCTCCCGGCAAATAGAATGCCCTGCAGGTCTGTGCCGCTTTTGGCAGAAAGGGCACAGACCTGTCCATACTCAGTAAACGGTGATCCGATACTCCGCCGCAAATGTTTCACCCGCTTCCAGACGCTGTCCCCACGCGCGCTCCGTCCAGTCACCTGCATAATCCGCGCTGTCACATCTGCCGTACCAGGGTTCGATGCAGATAAAAGGCGCCTGCTTCTTCGGCGGCGACCAGATCCCGAACAGCGGTGCATCAAAATCCACCGTCAGATACGCCTCCCCGTCCGGCTTCACCAGCGATACGCTGTGTGCCTGATCGTGTTCGATCACAAGCGCATCCCCGTCAAAAAGATGCTCCGTCACCGGTATCATGCCCTTATCCAGCTTATACTCCACCGTCCGGCCGTCTGCCAGCCCGCCAAGCAGCGTGGAAACCGCTACCTTTTCTTCTGCATCAAGCCGGATACTGTATGCCGTCTGCTTCGTCCCTTCCTCGATCGGACACAGAAACGCCGGATGCCCGCCGATGGAAAAATGCATGCAGTCTCCGCCCGGATTCTTAACCTTCCATTTCACAACAACCGACTTCTCCTGCAGCTCATAGCCCAGCTCCAGCAAAAACGGATACGGATATTTCTTAAGCGTCTCCTCGTCTGATTCCAGCGTAAACCAGATCTCGTGCGCCGCCTGACTTTTCAGCTTAAATTCCATGTCCCTGGCGAAACCGTGCTGCCCCATCGGATATTCCTGCCCGCCAAGCCGGTAGACACCGTCCTTAAGCCCGCCCACCAGCGGAAAAAGAACCGGCGAAGTCCTCTTCCAGTACTGCGGATCCGCATGCCACATATACTCTCTGCCCGTCGCCACATCCTTAAGAGACTTAAGCTCCGCCCCCATACTGTCCACCTGAATCGTGATCTTGTCGTTACTGATCTGAAACAATGCCATACCCCAATCCTCCTTGCGTTTTTGATCATAACCATTTTATCATATTTCACATCTGCCGTATATCGAATCCGGCCTTTTATTTTTCCGGGAAGGTGACGACGAAATCACGCCCTGCTGCAGCGACTCAGCCTTCTGCTTCCCTGCAGCCTGCTCCCGCCGTCTTCCTGAGCGGATGCCTGACCGTCAGCGCCTCCGTCCTGTACCTATGCCGCGGCAGTTCCTTTGAAAGCATCTCCAGATAACCGCTGATCTCCGCGGCCAGCATCTCCTCGTCCGACTTCCTGATCCTTGTCCCCTCCCCGATCTGATAAGACCTGCATCTGACCAGATACGGAATCTGCAGGGATACCGCCTCTCCCCTGCGGTTGACGACATATGCTCCGTTCCGCTTCAAGTAAGCCTCCAGCACGCACTCATAATCCTCCGGGATCTGCCCGTCCTCCGTCTTCACAGAACCGGTCCACTCCCAGGTTCTGTTCTGCCTGTACTGTTTCGTCTGCCGCTCCAGATCCCCGGCTGTATACTCCGCAAACCCAAACTCCCATTCTGCCTCGAATTTCTTATTCCGCTTCTCCCAATCCCGAAAAATCTGCCCCGTCTTTTCGTAAAAGGCTTCCGCGCACTTGCCGATCTCCTCCTCACAGACCGCCGTCTCCTTTATGATCAGTTCCGGCAAAAAGGCTTCCGCCTCCTGTCTGTGCCTTCTGTCCCTGTTCAGCTCCACTTTCACCCGATTGTCCACCAGATACTGCAAAAACTCTCCCATGCCCCGCATACCGAAATCGAGTTTACATAACTTATCTCCCATCAGATCGTAGAGCACCAATATAACCTTGCCGCCGCCCATTTCCAGCTTACAAAAACCGATTTCATCCAGTGTAAACACTTTTTTCTTCTTAAGTGAGTTTACATAATGTATATTCATTTCTTCCACGGTCACTTTTTTATTGAAATAGACGACCCAAAACGCGACGCCGCTCCCGACCATAAACAATAACGGCAGATATAAAAGCGCACCTCCGCCACCTCCCTTCGGATGCAGCAGCCACATCACAAAGATAAAAACGGCAAAAGCGATTGATGCACCGCCCACCACAAGCGACAGCCTGCTCTCCCTGACCTGAAATGAAATCTTCTCCTGCTCTTCCATAC
>VSOD01000630.1 GCA_009774655.1 Lachnospiraceae bacterium | reverse complement strand
GGTTTACGATCTCGCCGCTTGACGCTGCCGCAGACTCCGTACCTGCGCCGGCTTCATTTTGCTCCCCGCCCGTTGAAGCGCCGGAAGCGTTCTCATTGCCGCCGTTTCCGCATCCGGCAAGCATGCCTGCCGTCATCGCCGCCGCAATTCCTGCCGCTAAAACTTTCTTCAATTTCATGTTCTTCCTCCTTGTTATATTGAACTTTTTATGGTTACCAAATTGTTACCTGCTTTATTCCTTCACCGACCCGATCGTCAGACCGGAAATAAAGTACTTCTGGAAAAACGGATAGGTACATGCGATCGGCACGATGATCACGATCGCGATCGCCATTCTCACACTCTCCGTCGGCATGGACAGTTTGTACTGCTGCAGAGACAGGCCGCCGTAAGGATTATTGGCAATGTACTCGATATTCTTCTGCATATTGTTCAACAACGACTGCAGGGTCTGCTTCTTCGTATCCTGTATGTACAGGGATGCCTGGAACCAGTCGTTCCAGTAGCCGAAAGCCGCAAACATACCGATCGTCGCCATGACCGGCTTGGAGATCGGCAGCACGATCTGCGACCAGATCCTGAACTGTCCCGCACCGTCTATCTTGGCGGATTCAATGATGGAATCCGGCACTGTCGTCCGAAAGAATGTCCGGCAGATCGTCACACTGAACGCGGAGCAGGCCAGCGGCAGGATCAACGCCCAGATGCTGTTGTTCAATCCCAGGATATTATTCACCACCACGTAGCTTGCCAGCATACCGCCGTTAAACACCATCGGAATGAAGATCAGCCACGTATAGATCGTCTTTAACTTAAAGTTCCTTCTGGAAACCACATATCCCATGGAAGTGTTGAGGGCGATCGAGATGATCGTACCGACAACCGTCACCAGCACGGACATAAATGCCGCGCGCAGGATCGTCATGCGCTCATTCCACAGAAAGTTGTAGGCCGAGGAGGAAAGCGCCTGCGGGATCAGCTGATAACCGTTGGCCCGGATCGCCTCCTCATCCGTGATGGATATGGAAAATACAAACAACAGCGGAATCACACACAGCACTGCCAGGATCAGAAAGACCACGTTAAAAACAATATTGGTAGAAGTTTTGATCTGATTCAGCGACTGTCCGCTTTTTTCTTTACTTGTCACTTTGTGCACCTCCTCCTATATAATCCTGTTCTCGTTGTCAAGTTTACTTACCACCCAGTTGGCCAGCAGAATCGTACCGCAGCTGCAGATCGCCTGGAAGAATGACGCCGCCGCCGTCTGTCCGATCGGTGAGGATGACTGGATCGACATGTAGATGAACGTGTCAAAAGTGGATGCCGTCGTATATAACGATGCCGGCAGCTGTCCTGTTACCTGAAAGAACAGACCGAAATCCGAGTTGAAGATCTTACCGCAGTCCAGGATCAGCATCATGATGAAGACCGGCTTGATTGCGGGCAGTGTAATATGTCTTGCCTGCTGCGCTTTGGTCGCGCCGTCCATCACGGCCGCCTCGTACAGTGAAGGATCAATTCCGGTAATACTTGCCAGATAAAGCACCATACCGTATCCCATACCCTTCCAGGTATTGAGGAAGATAATGATGAACGGCCAGTACTTCGGTTCCTGATACCACATGATCCCTTCGCCGCCCATCGCTCTGATGATGCCGTTGACGTAACCCCTCTCCGGTGTCAGCAGGGCGTATACGAAATAGCTGATCACAACCCATGACATAAAATAAGGAAGAAACATCATCGTCTGGTATACCTTCGATCCACGTTTGTTGCGCATATTGCTCAGCATCAACGCGCCTCCTACCGCAACACTGGCGCTGATGATAATGAACGCAATGTTGTATAGGATCGTGTTACGCAGCAGCATCGAAAACGAGTTGGATGTGAAGAAATACTTGAAGTTGCCAAACCCGGCCCATTCGCTGTGCAGCAGGTTGTAGATAAACCCGTGTCCGCCGGGCGACAGCTTGTATACCTTGAATGCTATGATGATGCCGAACATCGGCAGATACGAAAAGATCAAAAACCACAGCAATGTAGGCAGCGACAGCAGAAACAATTCCGTATCGTCCTTGGACCAGCGCTTTTTCCGGGGCTTCGCATGCATCAGCTTTCCTCCGTCAAGCGTTTTTTCCTTTCCATTCCCTTTACCTCCTTTGTTTATATTTTATTTATTTTTGTTAACATTAAATTAACATTAATTAACAAGAATGTCAACAAGAA
>VSOD01000063.1 GCA_009774655.1 Lachnospiraceae bacterium | reverse complement strand
CATTTATTCTTTCTCAATGCTGTGTGCTGGTGGCTGGGCTGGCAGGGTTGGGGGCGGCATATCAAGGCTCTTTCCCTTAAAAGTAGTAAATTGGTAGTAAATTCAGCTTGAAATCCTGCTTGTATGCCCGTAAATCAAGGCTTTTTTGAGATAATCAACCATTTTTTGATAATAGTGCCTAACATACAAAAAGATGCCGTTCTTTGGAATAGAAAAGTAAATGTTCCTGCATTTCCATCATCTTTTGATGTTAGACCTGAGTTAAGAAAAAATCGAGATATTGGATCTGCAATTTGCAATTTCAGTAATCCTGAGAAAGTAAAAGGAGAGCGTGCAGAATTATCACTTCAGTTTGAGCATAGGGAAGAACAAGGTGGAGATCTGGGTACAGTAGAGGAAATGGCGAAAAGAGAAGGCGTAAAACCATTAAAGCCGAAACAGAGTAAGAGCATGAATAACGAAGAAAGTTGAGATAGCATTAAATCTTCAGGAATAATGTAATGAAGAGCGAAAAGGCTTCATAGACCTTGACTTATAAATAGAAATGGGATAAAATAATCTCGGAAACCAAGAAACAAAGAATGTTATTTCTTTGATTTACATAGAATAGAGGAGGAAAATATAGTAATGCCAGCGACGATGACGAAAGGTAGAGTTCCTATGGAAATGAAAAAATTGAGTATTTCTGCGAAGCGGCAGATTACCATCCCACAGAAATTTTTTACCATGCTGGGATTTGATACAGAGGCAGAATGTACCGTTCGTGGAAATGAACTGGTTATTCGTCCTGCCAGAGCCAATACGGGAGGGGAATTTGCGGAGCAGATTCTGGCGGACCTGATTGCCAATGGATACAGTGGTAATGATCTTCTGGAGCGTTTTAAAAAGGCGCAGGGCCAGGTACGCCCAGCTGTAGAAGCAATGCTTGTGGACGCAGAGCAGGTTGCATCTTCAAAATCTGGTCATATATCTTATGAAGATGTATTTGGTACGGAGGATGAAGAATGACAGAGGTACGTTTTCTTCTGCCTGCAGCGAAATTTATCAAAAAGCTGAAAGATAAGAAATTGAAGATGCTGTATCAGGAAGCGATTGATAAGATAAGAGAGGACCATACGGTTGGGGAAGCCAAAACAGGAGATCTGTCAGGTGTGTATGGGTATGATATTTATTACAATAAAACAAATTATGAACTGGCATATACAGTAGAGTATCTGGAGGATAAGGTGATTGTTGTGATTATGGCTGGGACCAGAGAGAATTTTTATGATCAGCTGAAACAGTATATGAGGAAAATTTAGGCAGGATAAGGGCAAAATTATATATGTGCTTTGAACAAAATTGCCTATAAATTTAGCACTCTATACTTGACAGTGCTGATAAAATCCCGAGTTTGACAGTCTTTTGACAAAAAAAGTCCCGCAGACCGCTCTGACAGCGGCTTTCGGGACTTTTGTAAACTTTTTGATTGCACGTTACGCCTTCGGTTTTTTCGTCTGCGAACAAATATTTCTCATTTTTTTAATAGGAACGATCTGCTTTGAAGTACAAAAGCCAAATGTCTCATGCAGGGCATGCGGCACCGGGGATAATCCACGGTCTGTTTGATTTCTAATTGATAGTCCATAGTGGCCTCCTGTTAATATTGTGAGAACGAGACTGCCATAACGCAATTCGTTCGCATAAATTCGTTGAATCATGCGGGCGAAAATGACGCTGCCGCAGTCATGGGATTGTCGCCCTTCTGTACGAAGCGTGACCTGTACTATGACAAACGGAACATCCAGCCGGTCGTGGATGAGGAAGAGGATAACTGGGTGGCAAGCAGTACGGGTATGAATGTGGTGCTGCCAGGGCGATTGCAGGCCTTTTAGCACAGGAATGTGCGGTGCCGGCAGGACTGGATATCCTTCTGAAGGAGGCCCGGCGGGAGCTTTCCCTCACTTTGTCTTCCAGACAGAAGGATGCAGTGCGGAAGGCATTTACCCATGGGGTTCGATTCCTGCCCCCATCCACTTTCCGTTTGCGTGTCCGAGCGGTCTAGGGTGCCACTCTGCTAAAGTGGTGTGCGGCGACGCACCGAAGGTTCAAATCCTTCCGCAAACGCTTTTATCGGAAGATATATCATAGTTAAAAAGGACCGGTGAGAACCGGCCCGAAATCGTTGCAAACACTTTTTATACCGTTAATAATTCATTTTGAAGATTGAGAAGTTCCTCCTCCGTAAGGCCGGTAGCTTTCATAATTTTTACGATTTCAGTACCATCTTCCAGTAAAGACTTTGCAATTTCTATTACTTTTTCCCTTGCTTTCTGATTACCATATTCAATTTTTTCCTTCTCATAAAGCTGTCCTAACTGTGTCATGTTGATGCGCCTCCTTATTTGATCCATGTAATTCCTGTCTATAAATTTGTCACTTGCAACTATCACGCCGGACAGGGTAAAAATCCGCTGCCCTTCGTCCGGTATCTGTTCAGCCAGTTCAACGATCCTCTCCAGCATACTCTGTTTCCCATCCGCGCCGGGAACCGTAAGCGGAAGGATCACTAACCGCATCAGGTCATCATTTGCCAAAGGGATGCCGGTCTGGAGTTTGCCCTGAATTTCATTAAAAGCTGCCTCACCATCTATATGGGACAGGAAAGCCTGCTCGGTACGCAGGGTAAAACAGTCCGTTTCAAGCGTTGATTCCGCGCTTTGTACATCGCTGGTGTAGATAACGATCAGGCGCAGGTTGAATGTTTCATCTTCCTTAAAGTATTTTTCCATTACCCGTGCGATATAATTCAGATATTTTATCTTATTCACCTTTTTGTATACCGATTCATAATCTACAATCGCATAGGTGCCATCTTCCAGCAGAAACAGGTTGTCAATGCTTTTCTCATTTGCAGCAATCTTCGGCAGGTCTGTGGGAAGCAGTTCCCTGATCGGCGGCAGGTCAATGCCATATGCCGCAAAACTTTTTTCTTTATAAGTCTGGCCGAGGATCTTAAATAAAATATCCTTATTCTGATAAACGATTCCTTCTGACATTATATTCCTTCCTGCATCTGTAATAAAGTCATATACTGGAGTTCCATATTTTTGTCCAGCTTTATTTCAGTTACTCTTTTATGGATTGCTTTGACTAACGGGCTGGAGGTCTGCTGCACACAGGTGTCAGTGCTGTTTTCGATATAAGCCAGAAAATCCTTCATCTCGTCATCCACATCATCCTTTTTACCCTTAGTGCTGAGAAATAATATTTCAGTGGTTTCATCACCAAGCGTCAGAGACAAATTCTCCAGACACCGGTTCTCAAAGGTGTAGAGGTGCCGCCCGTCGGAAAATGGATCAAAGGTGCAGATAAAGATGATGTACGATTTCTTCAGCTTTGTACTTTACTCTCCGGGGATGATTATGCTTGAGTCAATATTACATTGAAAATATCTTGTTTTTCTGAGAAGCTCCTCATCTCCACAGCACAGCATCTCAATAGAGTATATGGTATCCTGCTCATCATTGATACAGGCATCTAAGCGGAGCCTCTGCTGTTAGGTGCAATGTCAGTAGTTTTCCGGGTATCAGGGAACTCTACCTTTTTAATGGGGATATTTAATATTTTTTCCAGTATCATGCGGCATATTTCCGAGTCGCTCATTACTTTCCCAAATAAAAAAGTGTCTGCCAGGTTTAGTTCCTGAATCGTGTTCGTTTTGTTTGCCATAAATAGCATACCTTTTTCTCAAATTATAGCATGATTCTGCCGTTTTGTCAGTTGCGATTTGAAATTGATATACGGATTGCGAACAGAATTCGTATATAGAATAAGTATCCTGTGACTATCCGGATACTTGAAAAAAGCTGCCGTATTTCAGACAGCTTTTTCAAGATTTGTGGCGATAAGGAAACTTATGCCGACAGCATTTCCAAAAATTCCTGCTCAGTCAGGATTTTAACGCCGAGCTGCTCTGCCTTTGCCAGCTTTCCTGAAGGTGTCGCGTTGCCTCTATACCTGAAAAGACAGGCGGATATACGCTGTCAAAAGATCAGGGGGCTGCATTTGCAGTCCCCTGTAGCATTCTCTTTATTTATTATTTAACCGGGCTGATCTTCTCATCATCCACCAGGAAGGAATCGCCATCCTCCACGATACATACCATCGTTTTACCAGTGTTGAGCTGGATCTCATTGCCTGCGTCATCGTAATATCTGGTCGCGCCGTAATCGGAAGACTTTTCCCAGTTCACATGAATACCCCTGCCGTTGGTGAAGTACCAGCCGTCTCTTGTGTTGTCGATACACTGGAAGGCAAGATATCCCTTAAGGTCGCGGACTTCATAATAAGTATTCTGGATCAGAATATTCTTGAAAGCAAGCTGTTTGCCGTTGGCCATGTCGATATGAGGGCCGTCGCTGTCTCCGGAAAGATGCTGAAATCTGTCATACAACCCGGTTTCTTCATTATAAACAAAGTAGCAGTTGGTCACCGGATAAGTGGGAGACATGTCTATCCTGCCGGCATCAATAGCGTCACTGTACTGCTCCAGCGTGTTGGGCTCGTTAAAAGGCGCAAACTGGTAATGCTGCGCATCGGCGTAACCATCGCGGTATTTCAGGCTGTAGCCGAGTTTGTCGATGTCGGCCAGAATACCCTCCGTATCCACGTATGAGTTGTCGGTAGCGTTCTTGGCATCCTTGGCACGCCAGAAGTTGCTGCTGGAGAGACCGTCGATATCTTCCGTATCGGGACGGTTGATCACTTCGTCTATGTAAAAAGGACCGCCGAAATGAATATAGAAGGAATCCCACTCAAAAGACCAGTATACATAGTAGTCGCGGCAGCTTCGCACGTTGCCGATCCTGTCGAAATCGCTCCAGTCCTGAAACAGGGCCATCAGACGGGTGATACTGCCTTCCACGTTGCATTCATACAGAACGTCGGCGCTGGATAATCCGTAATGGGAAGCCGTCTTAGTGTTGGGGATCATGACGGTGATCGGTCGCGTATTGTTGACTTCCTCACTGACCCACTCATTCGTGATGCGGCTTCGCACCATGCCTTCTTCGGGCGGCACATCCTCAGCAATGTCTGTAGTCTCTGTCTCTTCTGCCTCTTCTACGATTTCTGGTTCTTCTATGTCATCGATAACCTGTTCAACAACCGGCTCTGCAATAACTTCTTCTTTTTTACCACAACCAAATAACAGAAGAGTGGACGAGAAGGCTACAAGAAAAAGTACTTGTAATCTTTTCATTTCTAATCCTCTCTTTCTTCTCTGTTCCGGGCTTGACCCATTTCTCCTAGTATATCATAAGCAAAAAACAGAGTCACTAGAAAAAAATTGAAATAATCCACAAAATGTCAAAGGCGCGGAGCGGAAAGTTTGTCAGTATATCCAGTCACCTTTTTGGCTGTGAATTCTTAGATTTTCATAGTATGGATAGCCATGCGGCCCGCAGGCGGCAGGCTCAATATTCAATAACTTGATCATTTACAACTGACTGATCACGCTATATAATGACTATAATACAACTATCTGAAACTTACAGGAGGTTTTCAAATAAAATCATGGTACACCGAATCGCATGGCTCTCTATCTTTCTACAGCTTCTTTCTATTTTTATCCTTGCTGAAGTTTTTCATGTTTTTATAATATCGTACAATTCTGCCTTAAATCTGGCTCTGTGTGTCTATCTGAGTGCATTTTTTCTGCTAAGAAATCTTGTTCCCCGTAATCACAGAAAGGGAGTTCGTGCTTTTAAAGCGGGTGATTACCTGCAGGCAATCGCCGAGTTTGATAAGAGCTATGAATTTTTCACACGGCATCCCTGGATCGATCGGTATCGTTTTCTGGTATTACTGTCTTCCAGCAGAATCTCCTATACGGAAATGGCGCTGATCAACGCTGCATACTGCTATGCACAGGTAGGGGACGGACAAAAGGCTGTTGAATTCTATAAAAAAACCTTACATCAATTCCCTGACAGTGAGATAGCAAAGGGGGGATTGAACATGATATACGCATTGAATCCTGACGGATCCAACAGACAAGACGTCTAATTCCTTTTATCTTTTCAAAAAGCAGAGATGATCAGAAAGAATGTTTACAGTATTTTGCGACAGGAATAAAAAAACAGAGCCAGGAATCTATGTCTTAGATTACTGGCTCAATAATAGTGCTTTATGCGTTTCGTTCTGCTTTCAGTTGGTTTACTTCTTCGAGCGAAAGTCCTGAAATATTTGCTATTTCCTCAAGTAAATATTTCCCAGCCTCCAACATTCGGATTACTGTCATCTTTTTTTCTTCCTGTATTCCCTCTTTCAAGGATTCTTTCCTCATATCCTCCATGATGCGGCACATCTCACTCACTCCCTTCGGATTTTCTTTCAGATACCGTGTTCGGTCTGCCATCAGCTCAAAATTCTTATCGGATGCCTGTGTACAGTTAAAATCATGCATGAGTTTTCCGAGACTGGATTCTCCCCGGTATTCCCCATTCACGTACAGGATATGTTCCCCATCTTCAAAAGATTTACCCATGGCAAGGTTGATTCTCTCAATCGGATAAACCGGCTCGCCTTTGCCATAAAAATCTTTCTCAATAATGAAAATCGTATAGGTGTCCGGCAGTTCTTTAAACTCCTGTCCGGAATGGAGATTCTCCACATCCATCACGCTGGAATGGTATCTTGCCCTGTGTGGGTCTGCCCCCTTTTCCTGTCTTTGGATTTCCAAATCGTATTTTTTCCCGGCTGAATCCGTTCCATATGCGTCCAGGCAGATAGAACGCGCCCCGGCCAGCCTTTTCATATCCTTCTGTGTTTCGCAGCCGGTGATGACCAGATCCGGCTTATCTGTGATAATGCGTAATACAAATTCTGCCAATGGTATGTTGTCTTTGAATAGACAGCGCATAAAATCATCGTCAATAGGCCGTAAGTCACGCAGGCGCTGTAAATCCTTTTTGGTGCTGCTGTTCCGTTGATGTCAATGTCCCGCCTGCCTTTTCTTTCGTTTTCATGATTCCATGCTACCATAAACCTCCTGATTTTACAAGCCGTTATCCGGTGTATTGAGTCAGGCATTCCTAAATACCGACATCCCATTATTATCGCTTTTTCACATATGTACAGTCTTATTTCCCGACATTTGCTTGATCTTATCGCTCGTGGTTTCCCTGCTGGTCCCACTGAAATACACCCAGATACCATAGATTGTTTTCCCGATCTTCTTTACCAGCGCCGGCATGTCCTTTCGCACTGCGCCGGTCTGGGGCGTTATATGGGATTTTATTTGCATAATTTGGCAGCAGGTTGTATGATAATGGTACTGTGATGATTCAAAAAGAAGTGTTTTGGGAAAAATATGCAGTGAGACAGGCAGGAGTGACAAAAAATCGGAAGGCGGGAGAGCAGTATGAAGAAAATAATCGTGACGGGCGCGGACGGTCAGCTGGGACGCGCCATCAATCTGCAGTATGCGGGCAGCGAGGCGTATGAGCTGATCAACACGGACGTAGGGGAGCTGGATATCACGAAGATAGACAGGGTGATGGAATTTGCACGGCAGGTACGTCCGTATGCGATCATCAACTGTGCAGCGTATACGGCGGTGGACGCCTGCGAGAAGGAGGAGGATCTGGCTTTTCGCATCAATGCCATAGGGGCGAGGAATTTGAGCATTGCCGCTTCGGAGACGGGCGCGAAGCTGATGCATGTTTCCACGGACTATGTTTTTGACGGAAAAGGGACAAGGCCCTATCGGGAGACGGATCCGACAGGCCCGCAGGGCGCTTACGGCAGGACGAAGCTGGCGGGGGAAGCGTTCGTGAAGGAATTCAGCAGCAGGCATTTTATTATCCGCACGGCCTGGCTGTACGGGGACGGTAAGAACTTTGTCAAGACCATGCTCAGGTTGTCGGAGACCAATGACAAGGTGAGAGTGGTCATGGATCAGGTGGGATCGCCCACCAGCGCCGGAGAACTGGCGAAGGCCATCGCCTGTCTGCTGCCTACGGAGAATTACGGCCTGTTCCACGGCACCTGCGAGGGAGACTGCAGCTGGGCGCAGTTTACGGAGGAGATCTTCCGGCTGGCGGGAAAAAGCACGGTGGTGGAGGCCATCACTTCGGAGGAGTACGGCGCGGCGGCCACACGTCCGGCCTATTCCATTCTGGAAAATTATATGCTGAAAATGACGACGGACTTTCAGTTCGCGGACTGGCATGACGCCATCGCGGAATATATCGGAAATCTTTAAAGCGTTTCAGGTTGAGTAAAGGGTATCAAGAGAAAAGAAAGGAAAAGAAGGTTTTATGCAGAAAATAGCATTGATCACGGGTATTACGGGACAGGACGGATCCTATCTGGCAGAGTTTTTGCTGGAGAAGGGGTATGAGGTGCACGGGCTTATAAGGCGGCACAGTATTTCGAACACGGCGCGGATCGATCATCTGATCGCTTCCGATTATCATAAGGTAAAGTTTTTCCTGCATTTTGCGGACACGACGGATTCCAGCAATCTGATGAGGCTGATCGCTGAGATCCGGCCCACGGAGGTTTATAATCTGGCGGCACAGTCCCATGTGGGCATTTCCTTCGACGTGCCGGAGTACACGGCGGAGGCTACAGGTGTGAGTACGCTGAAACTTCTGGAGGCGATCCGGGTCAACGGCGGTACGTGCAGATTCTATCAGGCTTCCACTTCGGAGCTGTTCGGCGGTATTCCGGAGACGGCGCCCCAGAGCGAGAAGACACCTTTTTATCCGAAAAGTCCTTACGGTGCGGCGAAGCTGTATTCTTACTGGATCACGGTGAATTACAGGGAGTCTTACAATATGTATGCCTGCAACGGTATTCTGTTCAATCATGAGTCCCCGCGGCGGGGCGAGAACTTCGTTACGCGCAAGATCACGCTGGCGATCGCGAATATCATAGCCGGCGGACAGGACAAACTGTCCCTGGGCAATATGAACGCGAAACGCGACTGGGGTTTTGCGGGGGATTATGTGAAGGGCATGTGGCTGATGCTGCAGCAGGACAGGGCCGACGACTATGTACTGGCCACGAACGAAACGCATACGGTGAGAGAATTCGTGGAGGCGGCTTTTGCCGAGCTGGGTATTGAGATCCGCTGGGAGGGCACCGGTGTCAATGAGAAAGGATACGATGCGGTTTCGGGCCGGCTGCTGGTAGATGTGAATCCCGAATTCTACCGGCCGGCGGAGGTGGAGTTCCTCTGGGGCGACTGCGCGAAGGCGGAGAAGGAGCTTGGCTGGAAGCGGGATGTGGACTTTAAGGGACTCGTGGCAATGATGATGGACGAGGACTTGAGAGAAATCGCGGGCATGAGCTGTGAGGAATATGCAGAACGTCAGAGAAAGGCATGATCTATGCTGTCGGTAACAGGAATATGGCTTTATATGCTTGCCACCACGTTTCTTACGGGGTACGGTATACTGCAGGCGCTGACCCGGTATGTGCCGTACCGGGTCAGGCATAAGGATACTTATCTGTTGTGCGGACTGGCCGCGGTGACGGTGTACGCACAGCTGTTCAGTCTGGTCTGGCGCGTGGGCCTTCTGGCGAATCTGCTGCTTACGGCAATCTGCCTGCTCATTTTGTGGGTTAAGAGGCGTTCACTTGCCCTTTTGCTGCGGGAGACCTTACGTGACAGGCGGGGAAAGGCGGCCGGTATTTTCGCCCTCTTCCTGTTATTTGCATACGGTACTTCGCGGGGGATCCTGCACTATGACACGGCTTTGTATCATGCCCAGAGTATCCGCTGGCTGGAAGAGTACGGTGTGGTCAGGGGGCTGGGGAATCTGCACTGCCGGCTGGCGTATAACAGTTCTTCCTTCGCGCTGTCGGCCCTGTACAGCATGGCCTTTCTGGGCGGACAGTCTTTTCACTGTGCTGCCGGCTGGCTGGCTTTTGTGCTGGCCAAAGTCTGTGCGGAGATCACGGGGCATCTGCGGGCTGGCAGGCTTTGGCCTTCCGACTTTGCCAGGGTGATGGGCATCTACTATCTGGTCAATATTTTCGACGAGATGATCTCGCCGGCTTCCGACTATTTTATGGTACTGCTTGCCTTCTATATCGTCATCCGCTGGCTGGAGCTTCTGGAGGACAAGGAAAAAGAGATGTTGCCTTTCGGGCTGATCTGTGTGCTGGGCGTTTTTCTGATGACGGTGAAGCTGTCGGCGGCGCTGATCCTGCTGCTGGTGCTCTATCCGGCCTTCTACCTATTGCGGGGCAGGCGGTGGAAGGAGACGGGGATCTGCCTGCTGCTCGGTCTGGTGACAGCGCTGCCCTTTTTTATCCGCAATGTGATCCTGTCGGGCTGGCTGGTCTATCCTTTTACGCAGATCGATCTTTTTCAGGCGGCGTGGAAGATACCGAAGGGAACGGCGGACTATGACGCCCGTGAGATCCAGGTCTGGGGCAGAGGTTATTCGGATGTGACCCGCTATGAGATCTCCATGCGGGAATGGCTGCCGGACTGGTTCCGTTCTCTGGCAGCCAGCGACAGGCTGCTGGTGGCCGCTGCGGCGGTGGCGGTGGCAGTACTGGTGTTCTGTGCGGCAGGGATGGCCGCAGGTCTGTGCCGGCGGCGCTGGGATCTGCTGCTGGTGCAGGTGACTGTGGCCGGCTCATTTGTGTTCTGGCTGTGTACTTCTCCGCTGATCCGTTACGGCTGCGTCTATGTGTATCTGACGCCGGCGGTGGTGGGCGGATGTCTGTATGACGCGTTTTTGGAAAGGAGCATGTCGGGCGGCCGTGGTGTCGGGATGCAGAAGGCGGTCAGACTGTGCGGGACGGCGGCGGTGGCGCTTCTGCTGGTCTATAAGGGGGCGGCGCTTGGCAGGGAGATCATAACTTCCGCTGAGAATGACTACTGGCTGGCACAGAAAGACTATGAAAATTTTGAGACGGTTTCTTATGAGATCGAAGGGGTAACATTCTATTGTCCGGTGAGCGGGGATCAGGTCGGGTATCAGGCTTTTCCGTCGTCGCCGGTAAAAGCGGGGATCAGGTTTCTGGGCTCCGGGATCGCGGACGGATTTGCGCCGGCGCAGGATACGGATACCGCTGTGGTTGGCGGACCATAGGCGGAGTATCATGGACGAAGTATGACAGCCGGAGTATTGCTTTAAAGCGGCGGTGCGATGAATTACAATTTACAGCGAATGGTTTGTCTGATATCATGTAGTTATATGACGAAACTACGCTGACAATTCGATTCGCAAAGGAGCAAAATGGCAATGATACAGGAAAATACAGTGACCAGCGGTGAATTGGAAGAGGCTATTTCCAACTTCATGTCCAAACTGGGTATCCCTGCGCATTTGAGAGGCTACTACTATTTGAGAAGCGCTGTGGAAATGTGTACAGAAGATATGGAACTGGTAGGCAGTGTTACCAAACTGTTGTATCCGGATCTGGCGAAGCGGCATAAAACTACGGACCAGAAAATAGAGCGTGCGATCCGCAACGCGATCGAGGTATCGTGGGAGAGAGGAAACAGCGACCTGTTCGAAGAATTATTCGGCTACAGTAATTCGGAAGAGTACAGCAGACCGACAAACAGCGAGTATATCGCGGCGGTTGCAGATCATATCCGGCTGGAATATGAGATGGTATAGACAATACAGACACAGGAGCATCCGGGAAGAGATACGTCTCTTCCTTTTTTTGTTGAATTATGCTAGAATTATGATAGTCTGGGCTGGAAGCAGCAGAAGAAAGGTGCGGTACGGTTTATGAAATTACTCAGCGTTATAGTACCCTGCTATAATGAGGAAGAGAATATCAGGGATTTTTATGACGAACTGTTTCGGAATACTTCTTTTTTTGAGGAAAAGGAGATAGAGGTGGAGGTCATCTATGTGGATGACGGTTCTACAGATAAGACGGTGCAGGAGATCAGGAAGCTGCACGGGGAGGATGCAAGAGTGCATCTGCTGTCCTTTTCACGGAATTTCGGCAAGGAGGCCGCCATCTATGCGGGCCTGCAGAAATCCCGGGGAGATCTGGTGGTGATGATGGATGCGGATCTGCAGGATCCGCCGTCGCTGCTGCCCGAGATGTGCGGCTATATCGAGCAGGGCTATGACTCTGTGGCGACGAGACGCGTGACGAGGAAGGGGGAGCCGCCGGTTCGGTCTTTTTTCGCGCGGATGTTCTACCGGCTGATGAATAAGATCTCCAAGACGGAGATCGTTGACGGGGCCAGGGACTATCGGCTGATGACAAGACAGGTGGTGGACGCCATCCTTGCCATGACGGAGTATAACCGGTTCACCAAGGGGATCTTCGGCTGGGTAGGCTACGAGACGAAGTGGCTGGAATATGAAAATATCGAGCGGAAGAAGGGCGAGACGAAGTGGTCCTTCTGGAAGCTGTTTGTCTATTCGCTGGAAGGGATCACCGCCTTCTCCACGGTGCCGCTGACAATCGCGGCGGTGCTGGGCGCGCTGTTCTGCGTGCTGGCCTTTGGGATAATTGTTTTTACGATTGTACGAACGCTGATTTTCGGCGATCCGACTTCCGGCTGGCCGTCGCTTGTGTGCATTATTATGATGGTCAGCGGCGTGCAGCTGTTTTGCCTGGGGATAGTCGGGCAATACTTATCTAAAACCTACATGGAAGTGAAGAACAGACCGATTTATCTTGTGAAAGAGGATTTTTGATGAAAGAACTGGTCAGTATCATCGTGCCTGTGTACCGGGCGGCGGCCTATATCGCGGAAACCATCGCCATGGTGGAGGCGCAGACCTGGCAGGACTGGGAGCTGATTCTGGTTGACGACTGTTCGCCGGACAACAGCGCGGAAGTGATAAGGAATACTCTGCGAAAACAGGCAGGGCGGGACAATGCTGCCAGGCAGTCATGTGAGGGCGTGCAGGCAGAAGTGCTAATGGACGCCGATGGACAGGCAGAAGTGCTTACAGCCGCCGGCGTGCGGACGGAAATGTTTACGGGCGCGGGCGGCCAGCCGGTTATGCTCCTGCAAAAGCAGAAGAATGAGGGGGCGGCGCGGGCCCGCAACACCGGGCTGGATATGGCACAGGGCAGGTATATCGCGTTTCTGGATGCGGATGATGTGTGGTATCCGGAGAAGCTGGAGCGCGAGATGCGGTTTATGCGGCAAAAAGAGGCCGGATTTGTGTTCACGGCTTATGAGTTCGGTGACAGTCAGGCCAGGCCCACAGGCAGGGTGGTGCATGTCCCGGAGCGGCTTACGTACCGGCAGGCGCTGTCGCGCACGGTGATCTTCACCACGACGGTGCTGTTTGACAGGAAGCGGATACCGGACAGGCTTTTGCGGATGCCGGCAGTGGCGAGTGAAGATACGGCTACCTGGTGGCAGATCCTGCGGGAGGGCTATACGGCCTGGGGACTTAACGAGGTGCTGGCGGTCTACAGGCGGCCGGCGAAATCCCTTTCCTCCAATAAGGCGGAGGCGGTCAGACGGATCTGGAATCTGTACCGCAGACAGGAGAAGCTGTCGGTGGCGGCCAGCGCGGGATATTTTATCATGTGGGCGTACCGGGCGACGAAACGGCGGATCTGAGCCGTTGGACGAGCTTTGATGCTTTTGCTTATCCGGATTCGCGAAGCGGATCCTGTAAACAGGCGGCGCACGTTTTTGTACAGATGAGGTTGAATCATGAGAAGAATGGAATCTCTGAAAAGGTTGATCATATTGCAGCTGTCCCTGGTGGGGCTGCTATTCCATACGGGAGTCTATGGGTATTGCTGGTTTGAGGAATACTATCCTTACCTGCACTTCCACGGACACGCTAATTTCTTTTTCAAGGGGCATGTGCTGATTCTGTTGATCTATTTTGTGCTGCTGCTGTTCTTTGCCAGCACCTACGGGGTATTGAAGATAGGGTATTTGAAGCCCGTGGATGTGTTTATTTCGGAATTCTTCTCCCTGCTGTTTGCAAATGTGTTTTCATATTTCCAGATATCGCTGATGGCCAACTGGGTGGTGCCGGTGAAACCCATCGCGGAGGCCATGTTTGTGCAGACAGTCTTCTCGATCGTGTGGGTTTATGTATGTAACACCTGTTATTTCAGAGTGTTTCCGCCCCGGGAGATTCTGATCGTGTACGGGGAGCGGCCGATTGACGACATCGTGGCCAAGTTCGAATCCCGGAAGGAAAAATATAAGATCGGCAACAGCATCAATATTTCGGAGGGGATCGAGCGGGTCAAGGAGGAGATCGTCAAGGATTACGGCGCCGTTGTGCTCTGGGATATTCCGTCCGGAGAGCGGAATCATCTGCTGAAAT
>VSOD01000629.1 GCA_009774655.1 Lachnospiraceae bacterium | reverse complement strand
AAAAAGACATGCACCGGAAACTTTTCAAACCGGTGTTCATGACTCCTTGTTCCCTTTCTCCAGCAGCTTTTTCAATTCCTCATATTCTTCGTCTGCCAGCAGGTCGCCCAAGATCAGATTGGAAACCAGGCCCTTCGCGCTGCCTTCATAGATTTTATTCAGAAAGTTTTTCGTCTGCGCCGTCTGATATTCCGTTTCCGAAACAAGCGTGGTGTATTCGTTACGACGCCCGATTTTCCGGGCGCTCAAAAAGCCCTTGTTCATCAGCCGCGAAAGCAGCACGATCAGGGTATTCTTCTGGCAGGGCCGGCCTTTTTTTGCCAGTTCGTCCATGATGTAGGGAAATAACGTCACCTCGTCCGGATTTCCCCACACGATTTTCATGATTTCAAGCTCGGCATCGGATATTTGCTGTAGCATATTTCTCCTCCTTAATGTATAACATGGTGTTGACGATTAAAATATAACACCGTGTTATTCTTTTGTCAAGCGGTGTTTTTTTGTGAAATTGTTTTTGCTGATTACTCCAGCTGCACAACCCCGGCTGGAACGGAGATTGCTTTTCATAATTGCGCATGGTATAATTTTCCCCGGTGCAAACTGCAGCTGCACCGCAAGGGGCAGGTCTGCTCGACCGGCATATGCCAGATATGTCAGATGAATGCCAGATTAATCCGGCAGCAGGCAAAAAACAGAGTTGACACCGCCCGCACAGGCGTGTATAATTTAGAAAAATCAAATTTCAGGAGGATATTGCATGTTAAATGTTATTGTAACGGAGAAAAGTGCAAAGTAAATATTGCAGGTTGGACTTTCAGCGTAAGGTTTAGCTGTATCGTACTGTCGGAACAACAGGTGCCGGCAGCTGTTGTGATACAGGGAAGACTTTATGGAAGGCCCGTCATTTTCGCCTTACAATTGCTTTATATTGCGGTATCTGTTTTTATAGTTTCGTAGATGGAATGAGCATGGCTGTACGGTCATGTTTTTTTGTCTTACGGGAGACCATGGCAGTTGATATTTTTGGCAGCCATGGCCTTTTTTTTGTTTCGTGGGAGCGGTAATACACATGCTTTCTGTAAGGCGGCAGACTACCCTGAGGGTATATATTTTTGAGAAAGGGAAGAACACAATGGATACAGAAAAACAGATTGAATTTCACAAAATAAAAGAAATATGGTCACAGCTTGCGGTAACGCAGAGGGCAAAAGAGCGGATCGCGGAGACGACTTTTATATTGTCGGAGGGAGAGTTGAAAAAGCAACTGCGGGACACCACAGACAGCAGGGAGATGATCGAAAAGCTGGGAACGCCGCCGCTGCAGAATGTGGATGAGATCAAGGAGATCATGATGGCCGCAGAGAAGGGAGACTGCCTTACGCCTTATCAGCTGGAGCGCGTAGAGCGTGTTTTGGTTGCGGTCAGGCGTCTGAAAGATTATCTGGGCCGGGGGAAGATGTACGACAATCCGATTGCCTTTTACGAGGAGAATCTGGATGAGGCGGGAGATGTGCGGGAGGAGATCTGCCGGCAGATCAGAAATGGTGCGGTGGACGACTACGCCTCCAAAGAACTGGCGCAGCTGCGGGGACAGATCGAGCGGTGTGAAGAGCAGATGAAGCTGAAAGCCGAGCAGATCATGCGTGCCGATAAGGCTTATATGGCGGATCAATACTGTACTTTCCGCAACGGGCGGCTCTGTGTTCCGGTGAAAAAGGAATATAAACTCAAGGTGTCAGGCAGCGTGATCGACAAGTCGGCTACGGGGAGTACGCTTTTTATCGAACCGACGGGCGTTGCCCGATATTATGAGGAATTGCAGCAGTTGAAGATCGGCGAGGAAAATGAGGTGTACCGGATCTTATATACGCTGACGGCAATGGTCGCATCCGTGTCGCCTGTGATGGGTGAGAATATTTCCATGCTGGAAAGGCTGGATTTCATCTTTTCCAAAGGAAAACTGAGCATTGATCTGGGAGCCACAGAGCCGGCGGTCAACACGGAGCGCAGGATTGTCCTGAAAAATGCCAGACATCCGCTGATGGACAGAGCGGTCAATGTGCCCCTGCAGTTTGCGGTGGGAGAGGGAGACGTGCAGGGGATCGTCATCACGGGCCCCAACACAGGCGGAAAAACGGTGGCTGTCAAGACGGTCATGTTAAACTGCATGATGGCGCAGTGCGGGCTGCATGTCACCTGTGAGGCAGCGGATATCTGCATGAGCAATGCG
>VSOD01000628.1 GCA_009774655.1 Lachnospiraceae bacterium | reverse complement strand
AACAACGACAACCCAGATGCTCCGGAGGCTCGGGGGCTCGGATCTGTGTATAAGAGACAGCAGATGGCGAAAGTTTGAGGGAAGGAGAGCTGCTCGAAGATCTGGAAAGAGAGGATGAGAAGACGGCTTCGGCAGCAGATATGGCGGGAGCAAGGAAACAAAACAAATCAGAAGATATGCAGCAGGCTCCTTATGCTCAGGCCTATCTGGAGTTTTTGACGGAATATGCGCAGAACAGCAAAGACGGCAAAGGGCAGGGGGCGCGGTTTTCTCTGGTTTTTGTTGACGATAATGACATTCCGGAGCTGCTGCTGATGGAGGACGACTGTCATGCCAAAGGGGTAAAAGTTTTTACTTATTATCAGGATCAGGTGGTAGAACTGGGAGCATTTGGTTCTTTTGGATTGATGCAGTATGTAGAAAGAGCCGGTTTGATCTTCAGTCATTATATGGGACATGGCGAGTCTGACAATGATTTTTTTGAAATAAAAGAAGGGCAGGCTGTTCTGATCTGCAACATGCATTCTACGCCGCATCGTAAAAACGGTATAGACACCAGTCTGTATGAAATTGACGGTGTTGCCGTGAATGAGAAAACCTACCGGGCCAGGTGGAAGGCCTTATATGAGGACCAGGACTATGTATTGATCGGGTATAAGGACGGAACTCCGGTAGAGGAAGCAGCAGAAAGTGAATGGTTACGGCAGTGACCATTGTCGGAGACAGGGAAGCCGCTAACTTCCCTGTTTCTTCATCAGCCGATGCTTGAAGGCTCTGATCTTTGCGCCATAGCGGGTTGCGTATAGCAGACAGATCAGGAGCAGTCCAACTGCAAGTCCCTGCATAAAATCTAATGCGGCCATAACGGAAGGATTGTCATAGAAGCTCGTGTCTTTGAGGAGGGTATAAGATAATACCAGAAATAATGCGATTCCGTTACATATGCGCACACGTTTGTTATATCGCTCTGTCTCTGTATTTGTATAATCTACGGCTTGTAATACAGTTTCTTTTATCTCTTTATCCATATTGTCACTTTTCCTTTCTCCATTCAGAATTTCCCGCAGGTCAACCTCATAATAATCGGATATTTCAATCAAAATATCCAGATCCGGCATATTATTGCCATTTTCCCAACGGGATATGGTTCTGTTTGATACATTGAATTTTTCTGCGATTTGTTGTTGGGTAAGTCCTTTTTGCTTACGGAGTTCTTTTAAGAACCCGCCGATTTTCTCCTGATTCATTTTTCTTCCGCCTCCTTATGAAAATTGTATCAAAAATGCCTGAAAAAGAACACGACACAAAGCGGGAACTGATTTTTTCTGTCGGAATGCAACCTTTTTCATCCCTGAAAGGTATTACAGATAAGAACAATAACTTTGTTGGAGTATCGGGACTTTTCGGAGGAGGAAAATTTATGAGAAAAAAGGATGTGCGGAAGAAAAAGTATGGGGCAGGAGTGGCGGCGGTCTGTCTGACAGGAGTGATCCTGCTGGCCGGCTGCGGCAGCGGCGGTGAGACTGCATACACGCCGGGTGATTTGGACGTTAACGGAGAAACAGCGGATACATCGGGTGGTGTGGACATTAACGGAGAAGCAACGGATACGCCGGGTGGTGTGGACATTAACGGAGAAGCAACGGATGCGCCAGACGATTCCGGCAGTACCGGAGAGGCAGCAGGGGAGTCTGGTAATCCGGATGTCGCGGGAGAGGACGCGGCAAAGTATGAGGCGGGGCAGGAAGATGACGGAGCAGGCGGCGGTCTGGCGGTCTCGCCGCAGGAGAAGCCGTCTATAACGGAAAATGCCCGGTCAGCGGAGCAGGAGGATATTGCGGAGAAATCAGAGTTCTCCACAGACGATGGAGGAGGGTTCTCTGCCGATATGGAAGAGAAAAGAGCGATGACAGGCGGCTATCTGGAATCCTGTTATTCATATGAGTGGGAGCCGGGACAGTATTCTGCGGAGGAATACAGTCGGTGGGAGGAGACGGGCTTTGTCTCCGTCATGACGGAACCGTTGTCTACGTTTGCGGCGGATGTAGACACGGCCTCCTACAGTAATCTGCGGCGGCTGATCCGGGAAGGCTATACGCTGGAAGGCATTCCGGAGGGCGCGGTGCGCATTGAAGAGCTGCTTAATTATTTTGACTATGATCATAAGAGTCCGTCGAAGGAGGAGCCGGTTGGTGTGACGCCGCAGATTGGCATATGCCCCGGGAAGGAGAATTCGGAT
>VSOD01000627.1 GCA_009774655.1 Lachnospiraceae bacterium | reverse complement strand
ACGGGACAACCGCCGCACCTGCCGGCACAGACGCGGCGGCGGAAACGACAACTGAATCGAAAACGGCAAAGGAAACAACAACGACAGCCGAAACAACAGCAACAACGGAGCCCCTTGTTTATGGCAGCGGCGACTACACGCGGATCAATCCGGCCATGGATGAACACGGCGAGATCAATATTCTGCTCTTTAACGGTCTTACCGCCCACAACGGCGACAATGAGGTGGTGCCGGGCCTTGCCCGAAGCTGGGAGTTCGACGAAGAGACTTGTACCTACACTTTTTATCTGGAAGAAAATGTGCAATGGCATGACGGTGAGGCGTTTACGGCCGACGACGTCAAGTTCACGATAGAAGCCATTATGGATCCCGAAAACGGATCGGAAAATGCACCAAACTATGAGGACGTGGAAGAGATCAGGGTACTCGACGAGCATACGATCTCATTTCAGCTGGCCGCGCCCAACGTGGCTTTTCTGGATTACATGACCATGGCGGTCCTGCCGGAGCATCTGCTGGCGGGGGAAGATATGCAGGAGTCCGATTTTTTCCGCAGTCCGGTGGGCACTGGCCCGTACAGACTGGAGAGCTGGGATGTGGGGCAGGCGATCACGCTGAGCAGAAATGAGACTTATTTCAAGGGAGCGCCGCAGATCGAGAAGATTGTCTTCAAGATCGTGCCGGACGATACCGCAAAGGCGCTGCAGATGAAGTCCGGGGAGCTGGATCTGGCGCTGCTGACGCCGCGGGATGCCAGGAACTTTGCGGACACGGAAGGCTATACCTGTTATGAAATGAAAACATCCGATTACCGGGGTATCCTTTTTAATTTTCAACATGAGTATTGGAAGAAAAACCGGGATATCATATCGGCGGTCTGCTGTGCCATCGACCGGCAGGCGATCATCGACGCCATCCTGCTTGGACAGGGCGTGCCGGCCTACGGTCCCCTGCAGCGCAATGTCTATGACAACGAGGACGTGGACCATTATGCCTATGATCCGCAGCGGGCAAAGGATATTCTGGAATCTGCCGGCTGTACGATGGGAGAGGACGGCTTCTATGAGAGGAACGGGGAGAGAATCGGGTTTGTGATCAGCGTAGGCGCGGGCGATCAGGTCAGAGTGGATATCGCACAGGCCGCCGCACAGCAGCTGCGGGAAGTGGGGATTGACTGCTCGGTGGAGATTCCGGTGCAGGTGGACTGGGTCGGGCAGATGGCCTATCTGATCGGCTGGGGCAGCCCGTTTGACGCGGACGACCATACCTATAAGGTCTTCGGTACGGATAAGGGGGCGAACTACAGCGGTTATTCCAACGCGGAAGTTGACCGGTACCTGCATGAGGCCCGGCAGTCCGACGATCCGGCAGTCCGTGCGGCGGCGTACGACCGGTTTCAGACTGCGCTGGCGGCGGATCCGGCTTTTGCCTTCATCTGCTATGTGGATGCCAATTACGTGGCGGACAGCGCGATCGAGGGCATTTGCGCCGATACGGTCATGGGGCATCACGGCGTGGGGATTTTCTGGAATGTGGCCGAGTGGACTTTCCACTGAGGCGGCCTGGTCAGAGCATGGAAAAATGCTTCGACTTTACGAAACCTGGAGGCGGATCCCGCAACGGAGGAGAAATGACAGAGCTATTGGAAGTAAAAAATCTGTCCGTCAGCTTTGAGACGGATCAAGGAGAAGTACAGGCCGTGCGGGATGTAAGCTTCACGCTGCAGCCCGGGGAGACGCTGGCCATAGTGGGAGAGTCGGGATGCGGGAAAAGCGCGCTGTGCAAAAGTATCATGAAACTCTTGCCCACCTCCGCCCGGATCAAGTCCGGCAGCATATATGTCAACGGTGTGGAGATCAGCGGTTATCGGGAGCGGGAGATGCAAAAGCTTAGGGGAAAACTGTTTTCCATGGTGCTGCAGGATCCTCTGACCGCCCTGAACCCGACCATGTCCGTAGGCGCGCAGATCGCGGAGGCGGTTCGGGTGCATCAGCCGAAGATTTCGCGGAAAGCCGTGCATGACCGGGTGCTGGAGTTGATGAGACTGGTGGAGATCGACCGGGCGCAGGAGCGGATGAACCTGTATCCGTACAGCTTTTCCGGCGGTATGCGGCAGCGTTGCGTGCTGGCAATCGCGCTGGCCGGCAGTCCGGCGATCCTGTTTGCGGATGAACCCACGACGGCGCTGGACGTGACGACACAGGCAAAAATTTTGGATTTGCTTGCGGATCTGGCAAAGACGAGGCATATGG
>VSOD01000626.1 GCA_009774655.1 Lachnospiraceae bacterium | reverse complement strand
TTTATCCCGGCGGATGGTCTGAGATTGGCGCAAACTTCAGTCAGCTTGCGGGATACTCCTTCCTGGTGTTCAACCTTCTGTGTGCGCCCTGCTTTGCGGCGATTGGCGCCATCAAGCGGGAGATGAACAATGCGAAATGGACGTGGTTTGCGATCGGATACCAGTGTGGTTTAGCTTACGCGGCGGCGCTGATGGTCTACCAGATTGGTTCGGCATTTACAGGAAACCTGAATGTCATCGGTCTGCTTGCGGCTATTATTCTTCTCGGCGGTATGATCTATATGCTGTTCAGACCGTATAAAGAGGCGACGAAGCTGACAACAAATATGAAACTGAAAATGGCGAAGTAACGGCGCGGAAAGCGTTTCTAAAGGCGTCCCGCCATAATACGGGGCGCCGGGTTTTGCATTTAGATTTGTAACAGGGAAACAGGAGGGATTTCAATGCTGACATGGCTTATGGAGAATATGGCGACAATCATCATCAGCATGGTTTTGGTTCTTGTGGTGGCGGCGATTCTTGTCAGTATGGTACGCGGTAAGAGAAAAGGAAAATCATCCTGCGGCTGCGGATGCGCAGGCTGTGCCATGAACGGCGCCTGCCATCCGGCAAAGCCGGAAGCTATGGGAAAATAAGAAATGAAAGATAGAGGAAGGTTATAAATTATGAAGAAACACCGATTCTGGGCATGGGCGATGATCGCCTGCCTTTTTATGACGTTATATACCGGTTATAAACACCAGTAATAGCATGAGAATGCGGAAGATATTTATGCGGAGGCCGTTCAGATTAACGAAGAAAGAGCAAGACAGGAGGCGGAGCAGATGTTTTCCGACGAGGAGGACTGGGATGAGGAAACGGCTTCTGTGGGAAAGGATCATCTGACGGGAACGAACAATTTCACGGAAACGGGCGTTTCCGGGGAACAGGGCATATGAAGTTCGTGATCTGCCATGACATTCCGGGGCGTCTGCGGATACGGGTGCTGCAGTCCCGTGAAATGACATGCAGCGAGGCGGATACCTTGGAGTACGCCCTGTCCGCGCTGTCTGGCGTGTCGAAGGTGTCCGTACAGAGGCGGACTGCGGGCGTGACGGTATGTTATGGCGGAGACAGGGCGGAGCTGATACAAAACCTGCGGGCATTTTCCTATGGAAACGTGACGGTTCCGGAAAATGTTCTGCAGCATTCCGGCAGGGAGCTGAATGAAGCGTATAAAGAAAAGCTGATTGGCAAAGTCATCCTCAGATATGGCAGCATGGCAGTTATCCCCTATCCCGTCAGGGCGGGGATTGCTGCAGTGAGGTCACTGCGCTATATCGGGCTTGGGATCAAAACGCTCTGCCGGGGAAAACTGGAGGTGCCGGTCCTGGACGCAACCGCAATCGGCGTTTCGGTACTGCGCGGCGACATGAAAACGGCAGGCTCCATCATGTTCCTGCTTGGGATTGGCGAGCTTCTGGAAGAATGGACGCATAAAAAATCGGTAGGCGATCTGGCAAGGAGCATGTCCCTCAATATCAGCAAGGTATGGCTGCGCAGGGACGGGCAGGAGATACTGGTGCCGGTGTCCGATATCGCAGTCGGTGATGAAATCGTGGTGCGCATGGGCAATGTGATTCCTTTTGACGGCGTGGTGCTTTCGGGAGAAGGGATGGTCAATCAGGCGTCCCTGACGGGGGAATCCGCGGCGGTCTTTAAGCAGGCGCATGGATATGTGTATGCGGGAACAGTGCTGGAGGAAGGCGAGCTGTCCGTCCGCGTGGAAACTGTGGGCGGGGCAAGCCGTTTTGAGCGGATTGTCACGATGATTGAGGAGTCGGAGAAGTTAAAATCTTCTTTGGAAGGGAAGGCTGCACATCTGGCAGACCGGCTGGTGCCATTTATGCTGCTTGGAACTGGCGGCGTTTATGCCCTTACCCGGAATATCACAAAGGCGCTGGCGGTGCTGATGGTGGATTTTTCCTGCGCATTAAAGCTGGCGATGCCGATTTCTGTGCTTTCGGCGATACGGGAGGCAAACGAACACCGCATTACGGTCAAGGGCGGGAAGTTTCTGGAGGCGCTTGCCGAGGCGGACACGATTGTTTTTGATAAGACAGGAACGCTGACGGAGGCGAAGCCGGTGGTGGCGGAGGTGGTGCCTTTTCTGGGGGACGAACCGGATGAACTGTTAAGGAACGCTGCTTGTTTGGAGGAGCATTTTCCTCATTCGATGGCGCATGCCGTGGTGGAGGCTGCAGGGCAGAAGGATTTGGAAC
>VSOD01000625.1 GCA_009774655.1 Lachnospiraceae bacterium | reverse complement strand
TTCCTGCCCACCTCTTCGCTCTCGAACTTCGGCCACAAGATGCCAGGTGTATCCAGAAATTCCAGTTCCCTGTTCAGACGGATCCACTGCTTGCCCTTCGTCACTCCCGGCTTGTTGCCGGTCTTCGTACAGGCTTTCCCGGCAAAAGAATTGATGAACGTGGATTTCCCCACATTCGGAATTCCTACTACGATCGCGCGCACCGGACGGTTCTTGATCCCCCGCCTTCTGTCCCGCTCAAGCTTCTCCTTACAGGCTTCCCGGACCATGCCGTAGATCGCGCGCAGTCCCTGGCCGCTTCTGGCATTGATCTCCAACACATGAAATCCCCTGCTTCTAAAATATTCCATCCACAGCTTATTCGCCTTCTCGTCCGCCAGATCGGACTTATTAAGCAGGATCAGTCTGGCCTTGTTCTTACCAAGTTCGTCTATATCCGGATTCCTGCTGCCAAGAGGGACCCTCGCATCGACCAGCTCTATCACCAGATCGATCAGATTGATATTCTCCTGCATCATCCGTTTCGCCTTCGTCATATGCCCCGGATACCATTGATAGTTCATCTGTTTCCCTGTCCTTTCCCGAACCGCGTCCCTATTCGATCAGCCCCATGCTCTCCTCTTCCGCAGACATATGGAACCATGCTTTACCGATTATGTTATCCTTCTTTACGCCGCCGATATTGCCGGAACGGCTGTCCTCACTGCTGTTGCGGTTATCCCCCAGCACAAAAAACTCATCCACGGCAAGCGTCAGCTCGTTCTCCGCAATGCCCGCATCTATCATCTTGTCAAACTCCTCCGGCTCTTCCAGAAAAACGCCGTCAATATAGACACTGCCGTCCCTGATCTGCACCGTCTCCCCCGGCAGCCCGACCACCCGCTTCACATAGAGGTGGGAGTTCTGATTGCCGTTGGGCAGAAAGACGATCACGTCCCCCCTCTTCGGCGTGGAAAGTTTATAGATCACACGGTTTACAAGAATCTCCTGACCGTTAAACAGCGTCCTTTCCATGGAGTCGCCTATGATGCTCGTGCGCATGCCGACCGAGAACACGATCACAAACGCCAGAAAAACAGCCGCCAGGCTGCCTGTGACCATCTCAAAGATATCCTTGATGATCCTGGAATCCAGTTTCTTCTTTTTCTGATAAAAAGTTAAACCCTTTCTTCTCGCCACGCGTATTTTCCTCTTTTATATGTTCGTACGGTATCTTTGTGCGTGTTTGCACACTTTTTTCTGCACATATTTTCCCTGTATAAATCCACGACTCTCATAGTATATCACGAATAATATGTGATGTTCAACTCTAATCTTGACAACGGCAAAAGGGCCTCCCTTTCGGAAAGCCCCTTCACTGCGCTTTATAAATATCTCCACCCTCATAGAAATAATTATTGCCTTATATCAGAATATATGATTGGCTCTCAATACGCCGAACACGATCACCGCTATCAGCCCGATCACGCAGAGCAGAATAAATCTGTCCAGAGAGCGGATGGAAATATTCGGAAGCTGGTCATAGATCCCTTCAAACGCACTGCCGCCGGAAGACTTCTTCTCCTCCGTCTTCTCCGTATCAGCCTGCCCGGCCTCGCTTTCCATTTCCACGTCTCTTCTCTGCTCTTCTGCCATATCATCCATTCCTTTCTTTTATAATGAATTATAGTAAACGAAATTTCTAATGTCGTTAACTATACATTCGAACTGTTACCATGCCTATTTTTTCTGCAGGTACTTTCTCAGGTCGAGTGCCACTGCGATCACGATCACAAGACCCTGTGCGATGTATGTATAAGCCGGATCCACGCCCAGGAACTGGAGACAGATCTTCAGGATCTCGAATACCAGTACGCCGATCAGGATACCGCCTACACGACCCACACCACCGTTGGCGGATACGCCGCCGATTGTACAGGCTGCGATTGCCTCCAGCTCATAGCCGTTACCGGTCGCTGTGGAAGCGCCGCCGGCCTTCGCACCTACAAGGAAACCTGCCAGCGCATACATGCAGCCTGCCAGAATATAGATCCGGATCAGGGAACCGCGCACGTTGACACCGGCAACCTGCGCCGCATTCTCGTTACCGCCGATAGCGTACATATACTTACCGTGACGGGTCTTATTATACAAAAACCAGAAATAAACGCCGATCACCACCGCAAAGATCATCAGATAAGGAATCGGTCCCAGAGATCCGCTGGCAACAGTCAGATAGCTGGTCTTGTAACCGCCCATGGGCTGGTTGTTCGTGATCAGGGAGC
>VSOD01000624.1 GCA_009774655.1 Lachnospiraceae bacterium | reverse complement strand
GTATAATATATAATATAAATAGAAAGGATCGATATAAGATGAATTATGACTTAAAACCCAAAGAATATGAAATCATGAAATTTATATGGGAAAACACCTCTGAAGGTGTGACATTCGGCGAGATACATGATTATGTGAACAGTCTGGGCAAGAAAGAATCCCGTCAGCGAGTTAACTGTTTTATACAAACCCTGCTATACAAAGGAGTCCTCAATGCTACAGGTGCAGAACGCCATAAGATATATATACCTGCAATCTCCAGAAAAAAGTATGAACAGTTGGTCGCAACTCAACTATTAAATCAGTTGTATGGTGGTTCATTAAAAACATTTGTTTCTGCTCTATCCGGCGGAGACACTCTGTCTGATGAGGACGCGAAAGAACTCCGCAAACTGTTACGAGAAAGGAATAAGAAGAAATGAATTTCCTTTTTGCAATGTCCATCAGTGGAAGTATTGCCTTTTTATTATACATGGTAACAAAACCCGTTGTATATCATTGCCTTACCGCACGCTGGCAATATAACTTTTTGAAAGTTTGCATTCTCTTTTATCTTATTCCTTATCAATGTTTTCAAAATCAGTATCGTACACTCTGCATGTTTCTTTTTAGATATGAAGGCGTGGAGCAATCCCTGGATGATGGTCCGTTTGTATTTGAAGCCCAAAATACCATCTATATAACGAAGGATGGTAGGATTCACTATGAGTATTGGCTTCCAATAGTAATCTACTCTGGCATATGGCTATGCACTATCACCGCTTTGTTATTTCACCAGATACGAAAATACCGCGTTTGCCGAAAAAAACTCCTGATGTTTTCAAAAATATGCAACGAGGAACTTAGTGTTATAGCAGATCAATGCAAAAAAGTATCGCCTATTCTGTTAAAAAGACTACTAATCATACGCTGTCCAATGGTACAGGCACCTTGTACCATTGGAGCATTCTATCCGGTCATTGTTTTGCCTGAACAGCACAGAACAACAGATTTACCACTGTATCTTGCACACGAACTGTCTCATGTGCAGCATCATGATATGCTGTGGAAATTTGCCGCTTTTCTTGTAATACTACTGCACTGGTATAATCCGTTAGTTTATTTTCTAATCCGCGAAATGTGCGTTGCCTGTGAGAAGTCTTGTGACGAAATAGTTACAGCTTCTTTGGATGAAAAACAAAAAAGGCATTATGAAAATTTAGTCATTGAGGCTGCCCGGTGCCCTGCAGAGATTGGTACAGTATTTGCAAATTCCTATTTCAGCCACAAAAAACAGATAAAAGAGAGGCTATTATTCATGACAAGAAGACAAAACAAAGTATCCTATCGGAAAATAATAACTGCATTGATGGTATTTATGATTACCATGACGATGCCTGTATCTGTAATGGCGTATGAACCAGTTAAGGTTTATCACGAAGCACTGCATTATCAGCCAGACCAAGGCGACATGTATATTTATTCTAAGGACATGCCAAACCCCTTTTTGATGGTAAAGGAACAGTTTGACCAGCTGGATTTCTCGTTATCAAATATCATTATACTTGATGAGCGCGGCAATCAATATCCAATTATTACAGAAAATACGGTAAATTCCCGTTCCTGCTCCCATGCATATGTCAGCGGAACTCGAAATCATCATAAAAAGAATGGCAATAGTTGTACAATATACATATATAAAGGAATCTACTGCAAGAATTGTGGTGCCACCTTACAGGAAAGTCTTGATAATCAATGTACTTATGCGAAATGCCCTCATTAAATAAATTTGCCATCCAGATGAGATTTGATAACATAGATACAGTACTTTTTTACATATGTAACATTCCAGGACACACCGGCAATAACAGGATCGCATAGTCCATTAGAGGAATAATCTTTTCCTCTCTTAAGGAAGCTCTTAAGCATATCAGAAGCCGCATTTTTAGGGTCTTCTGATATGTTTAAGGGCTTCAAAAAAAGAGCCGGATTCCTCGTTCCATTTTCCAACTTGATAATATCTGCCTGATTAATTCCAGTCCTTTCTGCAAATTCTTTTTAGGTAAGACTTTGTGAAATTTTTGCATCATCCATTGCCCGAATCACATCCATTGCCGGCTGAATATCTTCCCATTCTTTTCTGAATTCATCATCCTGCAGCTGTTCATTTAAAAACTCCTGAAATTCACTCATCTTTTTCACCCTTTCCAAATAATCTCTCATACTTCGCATACTAAAATTAGGCATACTACCATAAATTACGCCGCTTTGGGCATTTGGAAACGATTTTTCCA
>VSOD01000623.1 GCA_009774655.1 Lachnospiraceae bacterium | reverse complement strand
CCTATGAATATAAGAGTAAGAGAAGCTGGCGCGGGATGCCGCTTGTGCATGTTAATATCGGGTTCGGAAGATCTGCAAAAGGGGTGATTGCCATTGGGCTTGCGGCTAAGGGGATCGTGGCCATCGGTCTGGCGGGCCTGGGCGTGATCACTCTGGCTCCGGTGGGCATCGGTCTGCTTCTGTCCGCAGGGATCGTTGCCATTGGCGGTATTGCACTGGGTGATTTTGCCATCGGTGTGGTGGCCATAGGCGCTTTCTGCGTAGGGCTTTTCTCCATGGGAGCGCTGGCGGTGGGACAGTTCAGCTTCGGTGCTATAGCGATCGGACAGCAGGTCGCAGTGGGCGATGTGGCGCGGGGGGATATCGCGCTGGGATTCAGCGAAGCGACGGGAACCGTTTTTCAGCAGATCACAGGGAAACAGGGCGGATTTGATCCGCAGGATGTACTGCGGGCGATCGACGAACATGTGGCCGATTACTGGTTCATCTTTAAGCAGTGGATAAAAGGGATGATCTACATTGCGGCGGGCATATAGCGAAGGAGGAGGAGATATGTTTGAAGGTCTTCTGTTACTTAATTTTATCGTACCGTTTGTGATGGTTCTTGTCGGGATTATCCAGCGGAAATTTCCGGCGGATAACATAGGTGCGCATAAGCGCATCCGGTATAATCAGAACGGATACAGCACGCCTGTCTCCACGAAATCGCAGGCGCATTGGGATTATGCCCAGAAGATCGCCCCGGTTCTGTTTATCCGGCTGGGAACCTATCTGTTTGCCGCGGAAGCTGTTTTGAGTCTTGGCCTGTTTCTTCTTCGGGTCTCCGTGGATTGGATACTCGCTTTGGGATCGGGCCTCGGGTTTGCGGGCCTGATCGGTGCATTTCTTTATACAGATGCGAAAATAGAGGCATTTGTGCGCGAAAAATCAGATGATACGGAATCCATTGTATGAAGATAAGCAAAAAAAGAGCCGGCCGGTATGGAACAGCAATCCATCCGGGCAGCTCTTTTTTATAGTTAACGACATTGGATATTTCGTTTTCGAACCTGCAGGAGCAGCCGTATATGGCTGCTGCAAGAACCGGAAACATAAATTTGTTATGGTGTTTACGATATCTTAACTAAAAGAATCCGGGCTTTCATATTTATGGGGACTGGTGCACCAGCCGCCTTCATAGAGAATCGTCATATATAAGGTCTTTTCACCGTTTGAGACCTGTACATAGCATACACCGTCTTTGAACTGGTCTGTGATGTCTATTTTCTGATCGTAGTAGTAGACCCAGATGCTGCCGTCTTCTTTATAATCTACGGTGGGCTGCTGCAGGTGATCCATCAATTCGGCTTCCGTTAATGGACGCTCGGTGCCGTCCGCCTCGATTGCAACGCCGCCGCCGTGGAGGTCTTCACGCGTGCCGTCTTCGTTTTCATACCACAGGTCGTAGCTTCCGTTTGCATTGTATACGATGTCCGCATCTGTCTGGTCGCCCTGGACCCAGAGCTGGATCTTTCTCTGTACACCGCCTAAATCTGCCGCATATACTATGCCGCCGCCGCTGACAAATGCCAGACATATTGCCGCTGCTGCCACTGCAGCCTGAAATTTTGCTTTTTTCTTCATAATGATCATCCTTTCTTCCTCCAGAGATATTTTGCCGGAGGGTTGTAATACTGAAAACGCCTGCTTATACTTCTCTTTATTCGTCATTTTCCCATTCCTCCTGCAACTTTTCCTTGAGCAGCGAACGCCCGCGCGACAGCCTGACCTTCACATTGCTTTCCGACAGTTTCAAAATACCTGCAATTTCATGTATGCTGTAATCTTCATAATAAAACAGATGTATCACAATCCGGTATTTTTCAGGGAGATTCATAGCCGCTTCGAATAATTCGCCCGATTCCGGTGTCTCAAAGGATAAGGTCTCCATATAATCTTCCAGAGACTGCTTATTCCTCCGCCAGAAAGTACGGTTCATATTTTTTGCTTTATTGATCGTTACCCGCAGCAGCCATGCGCGTATATGCTCTTCGCTTTCAAATTCTTTTTTTAGTGAATAGTACTGAATGAAGGTATCCTGGACAACATCTTCCGCATCTTCTGCGTTCTTGCAGACATTGAATGCCGCCGCGTAAAGATTGCCCTGATATTTTTCAAACAGTTTTTGCATTGGTAGTCTCATGAGTGCTCCTTTGGTAGTTATTAAAAGGCCTTTCACTAATAGTACAATCCGGTTGGGGTGGGGGGGGGGGGGAAAAAAAGAAGGGGGAGGATTTAAAAA
>VSOD01000622.1 GCA_009774655.1 Lachnospiraceae bacterium | reverse complement strand
TCTGCGTCCCCTCCACCAGATACATCTGCTCTCCGGCCAGTCCGTAGATTCTCGTCACATGTTCCGAACATTTTTCTGAAAAAAATTCTACCATCGCTTTTCTTCCTTTCCCTTCTGCCTTTGTTTTCTTTTCCGCTGCTCAGGCAAACAGCGCCGCCATCTCCTCATGCCTGCCGTTCGCGTCATAAAGGCAGACCCCGTCCAGATCTGTGCTTCGATTATTAAAAGCCGGGAACAAAAAACCGCACTCCGGTTTTCCCGCCTCGTAGTCTCCGCTCACCGGACAGACCGCGCAGATCAGGAAGCGGTACACTTCTTCCGACTCCCACTGACTCGCCTTGTCCTTTCCCTTGACCGGAACGTCGTAATTCCCGTAAAACACATAGATGCCGTAGGGATGGTCCGAGTGATGCCGTTCTCCTATGTACTCGTAGAGAGAAAGCAGCAGCGCGTCATTCTTCATCTCACATTCCCGCAGCGCCATCAACAGCTGCCAGACGCCGCCCGGCTTTCTCGCTCCCGCTCCCAGACGATGATCTGCCAGCTGCACATTCGTCTCGGAAAACGGAACGGCCTTCGCTATCTCCAGATTCTTTGCCTTTTCCGAAGCTGACAGCTTTAAAAAATTCGTATGAAAGGTGCCGTCTATAAATCCTTCCTCGTCCATATAGGCTCCCGCTATCCTGCTGAAACAATTCCTCGAAACTGTCATCCGTCTGGTAAGTTCCAGCATATCTTCACGATCGATCTTCATGTTTGGTCTCCTTCTCAATCAGCATGTATCATGGTTACCTTATCATAAAAAATTCATCCCTTCAACGCTTTTTCAGTCCGCCCATCTATTTATGGCAACAGCTTTCCCAGGCAGGCCCGGAACTCATGCTGGTAATTCTGCCGCGGATATAGTATGATGAAAATTAATGTATTCAAACCACCGGTATTTAAACGATTATTTATACGATGAGGACTTATCCATGAAAGACAAAAAAACAGAAATACAGATCAACAAAAAAGACTTCTACAGAAATCTGACACGCCTTGCCCTGCCCATCGCGCTGCAGAGCCTGATGCTGGCATCGGTAGCGGCGGGCGACGCATTGATGCTGGGAAAAGTGGCGCAGGACGAGATGACCGCCGTCTCACTGGCTACCCAGATCCAGTTTGTCCAGAATATGTTCCTGATGGCCATCACGGGCGCAGGCGCCATTCTGGGCGCCCAATACTGGGGAAAAGGCGACAAACATACGCTGGAAGATGTTTTCAATATGATGCTGCGCCTCTGCGGTTTCGTATCCGTCCTGTTCTTCCTGGCCTGTGAACTGATGCCGGAAATGCTGATGCATATTTTTACGCACGACGCGCCGCTGATCGCTCTGGGCAGCTCTTATCTGCGTATCGCCGGCTGGTCGTACCTGCTCACAGGCGTTTCGCAATGCTATCTGACGATCATGAAAGTATCGGATCATGTAAAACCAGGCGCCTTGATCAGTTCCTGCGCCGTACTCCTGAACATATGCCTGAATGCCGTCTTCATCTTCGGACTGTTTGGCGCTCCCCGGATGCAGGCCAGAGGCGCAGCCCTCGCCACTACGCTTTCCCGTGTTGTGGAACTCGCATTATGTGTAGCCGTATCCTCACAATCATCCTGTATCCGCCCGGCATTTGACCGTTTCTTCAAGCTGCCGAAACAGCTGAAAGCCGATTTTATCAGGCAGTGCCTGCCGCTGATGGGCGGCTCCTTATGCTGGGGTGTCGGCTTTACTTCCTATACCGCGATTATGGGCCATATGGGCACCGACGCCGCAGCGGCAAATTCCGTCTCCGCGGTTGCCAGAGACCTGATCTGCTGTATGTGCAACGGCATTGGCAGTGCCGCCGGCATCATCGTAGGCAATGAGCTGGGAGCCGGACGTCTGGAACTGGGTAAAGCCTACGGGATCAAGCTCAAAAATATTTCCTATGTCATCGGTTTTCTCTCCACTGCCCTGGTGCTGGCCGTGACACCGTTTGTCGTGCGCATGGTCATACTGACAGATCAGGCACGGGGCTATCTGACAGGAATGATGGTGATCATGTCCTTCTACATGATCGGCCGCTGTGTCAATACCGTCACGATCAACGGCGTGCTGGACGGCGGCGGTGATACCCTGTTCGACATGTACAGCCTGATCGTCTGTATGTGGTGTATCGCCATCCCTCTGGCACTCATCGTGGCCTTTGTCCTGCACTGGTCGCCTCTGGCAGTCTACGCCTGCACATGCCTGGACGAAGTGGGCAAGATTCCCTGG
>VSOD01000621.1 GCA_009774655.1 Lachnospiraceae bacterium | reverse complement strand
GATCGTAAATATTTTAAATATTACCTGAATAGTTGATAAGAATGAATAGGTGATTGACATGCTCTTCCAATTAGCGATATACTTATAATGACTACTAAATACAGTCAAAAAAATACAGAGAGGAGATATACCTGTGAAAAGTATTTACAGTATGACGGAAGCGGAAAGTGAAGTAATGGAAAAGCTGTGGGATCAGGAGGAAAGTATTAAACAATCTCATCTTCTTACATTATTTGAAGAAGACGGAAAGGAATGGAAACGGCAGACACTCAATACCTTTTTGTCAAGGCTGGAGGAGAAGGGTTTTGTAATAAGGGAAAGAAGAATGGTCAAGGCCGTGTACAGCAGAGAAGAATACCATCTTATGAGAATGAAAGAGGAGATCGATAGGATATACAATGGCAAACTGGGCAACTTCGTGGCAGCTTTTACCAAAGAGAACGGCATTGACAGGAAGGAAGCGAAAGAACTGATCGAGCTTTTGGAAAAATACTAAGGAGAGGCCTTAAGATCATGGAAAATCTGCTGGTAATGTCATTATCAGGAACTACGATGACAGTGATCTGTTTATTTATCAGGTATCGGTTTAAGGATACTGTTTCAAACAACCTGGAATATCTTCTGAATAAGCTGTCCATTTTGTTCTATATTGTACCTCTGCCGTTTCTCGGGGAATACTATAAAGATATGATCTGGTCTACTGCAGAGACAGGCGGCAGCAATATCACCGAATTGTCCCTTCATCATTCTTATTATCTTATCAATGTAAATGGACAGGTATTGCCAAATACTTATTTGAAGATTCAGGCTGCTGTAACAGTCGTGTGGATCGTAGTTTCGATCATATTTTTTATAAGGGAATTATGTGATTATCAAAATACAGGTAATATGCTTAGAAACTACATAAAGAAAATAAAAATACTGCCAGAATCGGTCTCAGTTGAGCGGGGAAACAGATTTCTTCATTTTTCACAAAGGGCGACAGTATATCAGAAAGTACCGGCTGGAAAAAACATGACATTTGGTCTGCTTCGTCCGGTGATTCTGTTTGGATTGGATCCTGTGGATGAAGCAGCAAAGACAGTGCTGGAACATGAGATTATGCACGTCAGAAGGCTTGATATTTTCTGGAAAATGCTGCTGCGGTTTGCCGTTATCCTGCATTGTTGGAATCCCTTTGTATGGTTTCTTAACGAAAATTTTGAGCGGGTCTGTGAATGTTCCTGTGATGAAGCAGTACTACAGGGGAAGACGATAAAAGAAAGAAAAGATTACCTGAGACTTATGGTCTGCTTATCACAAAAAGAAGGGACGGAAGAGATGAATCGTTCTCATTGGGAAATGAGATTGGAGAGTGATCGTAAATTATTGGAAGAAAGGATAGAGAGTGCAATGAATATCAAAAAACATAATAAAATAATTGGAATAGTAATAGCAGTGGTTTTGATGACGCTTAATTCGGTGACGGCACTTGCTTATCCGAGGGTGTATACTGAGACGTGTAAAGAGGAAGAATCTGAAGAACAAATAGAATTGGAGTTAAGAGCAGACATATTACAGTTTGTACCGAATGGAATAAATGAAGAAAGTACTTATGCAGTAAAACCGATTGAAATTTTATATGAAGAACAGTTCATTGATACACAGGGAAATATTTTTCCGGTTAAGGATACAGTAGATGAGAATCTTTATAGAAGCTGCAACCATAATTATGTTTCTGGTACAGAATATTGGCATACTAAAAATTCTGATGGAAGCTGTAAGTTAACTGCATATTCTACAGAAAGATGTAGTAAATGTGGTGATGTTGTAAGAGGAAATAGATTATATGAAACAAATTACGATATATGTCCCCATTGATGAAATATATAAGTTTGTCAGCTGAGATAATGGAATTTGTGGAAATATTTTTGGTTTAAAAAATGAGGGAAGGATACAACAATTATATTCGGAGGTATGAAAATGCAGATTAGTAATACACTTAATACTAATATTTTTAATCTTTCAAACACAACATCAGGCAAGACTGCATCAAATGAGTCTTTTGAGTTCTCAAGTGCAGTAACCAAAAGTGAAGAACAGGATGGAGAATTTCTGGGTCTGACAATGTTGCCGGAGGAAGGGAAACACAATATATATGGCATGAGAGCAAAACTTTCCAGCCAGTCTACCATAGACAATCCGATCGTACTTCTTAATTGTCCTCTTGACACGCTTAATGCTGTCTGGTCTTACTTTTCTGTGCGTTGCCCTGTGCTTGTAGCCTACAAAGTCTACGCCGTTCTTTGCTGCC
>VSOD01000620.1 GCA_009774655.1 Lachnospiraceae bacterium | reverse complement strand
CTCCCCTGCATACAGTGGCGGTTAAGTCGGAATTTTTGGATGCGGTTATTCGGGCAAAGATGTGTGTAGATGAGAGAAGACCGGCGGTATTCACAATAAAAGGGAGTGAAATGAATATTTCCATTAGAGATACGATTACGGATTATCAGGAAACCATCGGTCTGCAGGAGGAAGTGCCTGAAACGTTGACAATCGGGTTTAATGCGAAGCTTGTGGTCGAAACACTGAAAGCCTTTGACTGCTACAATATTGCGTTAAATTTTGAGAATGCGAAGATGCCGATGATTATTGAAGCCGAAGACAGTGACTTTAAAGCGATGGTATTACCGGTTGCTTTGTCGTAGTAGGGAGCATTCCTTTTGGTTGTGAGTATATCGCGCGGAATAAAAAGGGCGGCAGGCTCCGCCGCCCGGAAAGGAGTTTTAAAGCTATGGATACTGAACATTTCTGGTTCCTTTTCAGCTTCCTTAGGGAAGTCGAGAAAGGCATGACAAAAGACGAGATGAAGCAGGTAATGATTGAGAAAGCCATCAATATAAAGCTTCTTTGTGATTATGTTGTGAGCTGCTCCTATGGAGACATAGTCCTTATTATCTGTATGTTACACGATTATGTGAAAATGATGGATGAAATCAGGGACGATGATATCCAGTGGAAAGCGTATTATCGCAATAAATTTGTCACAATGGCTGACCGGCTTGCGGATCAGATTGAATATGACTATGACGCTGCAGTTGAAAAATGCAGGAAGAAACAGGAAAAAGAAGCGCGTTACAGTGACATCGGAGAAGATGCCATGGTGCTTGCAGTAAAAAGCGGTGGTACAAGAAAAAAGGAACCAGTGAAGGAGGTTCAGAACGAGGGTGAAAGCAATAGCAAAGTATCCGGGGAGTAAGTGGTCGCTGGCTGACTGGATCATAAGTCTTTTTCCTGATCATCACAGCTATCTTGAACCGTTTTTTGGGAGCGGCGCTGTCCTGTTCAATAAACCACGGTCGCATATTGAGACGGTGAACGATCTGGATGGGAATGTAGTCAATCTGTTTGAATGGATCCGGCGGGATCCGGAGAAGCTGGCACATGAGATATATTATACGCCGTATGCAAGGCGGGTATATGAGGACTCTTTTGGAGCGGTATCGGAGGACATACAGCAGGCGGTGAATTTTTACATACGCTTAAACATGGGGTACGGATTCCGCACAAACGGTGAAAAAGTAGGCTGGAAGAATGACGTGCAGGGAAGGGAGAGGTCATATGCGTCACAGGACTGGTGTAATCTCCCGGAAAAGATCCTGCAGGCTGCGGAAAGGCTCCGGGGAGTACAGATAGAGAACCGGCCCGCAGCGGAGCTGATACCGAGGTTTAATTTCGGGAACGTACTGATATACTGTGACCCGCCCTATATGCTTTCCACCAGGCACGGGAAGCAGTACCGGCATGAAATGGACGACAGGGATCACGAGGAGCTGCTTGCGCTGCTTCTGGAACACAAAGGCCCGGTTATTATAAGCGGATACGAAACAGATCTATATAACACTATGCTTGCAGGCTGGAACAGGTATGAGCACGCTGCATATTCACAGGTATGCTCAAAGAAAAGAGAAGTGATCTGGATGAATTACGATCCGCCGGCTAAGCAAATGACATTCTATGATTATGGAGGTGTGATATGAAAATTGGTCTTACAGGTAATCAGAACATGAAACAGTTATATGAGAGTAATGCGGATTTTAAGCAATATGTTGACCGGTGCCGCACGAGTGGAGGACATCCAAAAGATACATTAGAAAATGTATTAGGATGGGCGATTGTTCGTGAAGTGGCGAAAATGTACAGAGAAAATGCCGAGAGGACGAATGATAATGTACAATCAACATTTACACCAATCGGAGAATGCGTGTAATGGTGCAATGCTGAAAAAGTAGGAATGTGCAGGGAAAGGGGCAAACATAGTATGAATAGTAAAAGCAGGCAGTTTTTTATGGGTTGTTTGAGTGAGTTTCTCGAAAATGATGAAGACAATGAAAGATACAACGGCATTCTTGAGATTGCCGATGAATATGCAGAATCAGAAGCGTGTATGGAAAAAGCGCGGATCGAGCGTGAGGTAAAGAAAACGTTTGAAAGAAACGGAGTGTCATACGGAAAAGAACATGGCGGATTTGCAGCGGAGATTGCGGCAATCTTTGATGGAGAGGTGGCAAATGAGTAGAATATTACCAATATTATTCAACGGCGACATGGTTCTGGCGATTCTGGACGGTAGAAAGACGGTAACGCGGCGGGTGATAAAGAAATCAC
>VSOD01000062.1 GCA_009774655.1 Lachnospiraceae bacterium | reverse complement strand
GTTCCGCCCTGATCTCCCCGTTTGCATTTTTTACTTCCTGATAGAGCGCCAGATCCGCCCGCAGATCGGCAAGCTCCAGCCGGCTCACCTCCAGCGTGGCATCCTCATTCTCCGGCGCCAGAATATCTTCCACCTTCCGGCCGGCATCCTTCATCGCCGAATCCCTCTGCCATTTGGCATCCGCTTCCGCATAGGCCGCCTGCTGCAGCGCATCCTCCAGTTCCTCATCGGCTGCGCCGCTGATATATTCGCCGTCTTCCGTAAAAGAGCCCTCCCGCTGCTCCCCTATCTCGTCCTTGATCTGACTGTAAGCCTCCGCCGCCCGGCCCACCAGCGTGTCCTCGTGCCTTGCCAGTTCATCGTAATCCTCTCTGGCCCGCTGTTCTTCCAGCGCCTTCCGCTGCCTTGCCAGCTCTTCATTGGCCAGGATCGTATCTACCTGTGTCTGAATCCTGGCGATGGCATTCTGCTTTTCTTCCATAATAGACGCCAGATCCTCCAGATCAATGGCGAAAAGCACATCCCCCTCTTCCACCTGGTCGCCTACCTGCACCGCAAGGCGCTCCACCCGCAGACCGCCAAGCGCCGTGACCGGATTCTTCTCCCCGGCCACCACGATACCGTCTACCTTCACCACATGCTCCACATATTTACTCTCAATGGATTCCGTCGAAACAATCGGAAGCCTGGATGCATAGATGCTTTTCGAGATCACGGTACACAGCCACATGGCCGCCAGAAATACCAGGAATCCCGTCACGATTTTTTTCTTCCTCTTATCCTCCAACGTTATCTCCTCCTGCTGCACTTATTTTTCATTTCTTATCGACCGCCATATTTCTTACCGGCTGCGGTCTGCCGCTTTACATTACTCTTTCAAACCGGAAAAAATAATGCCCTGCTCCAGATAATCCTGTCCCCAGACAAACACGAAAACCGCCGGAATCAGCGTAATGATGGATGCCGTAAAGGCATATCCCGCCTGCGCCCAGGTAATTTCCGGCAGGTACAGGGACAACGGCCACAACGCCTTGTTTTCCAGAAATGCCATCGGCTGTTCCATCATGTTCCAGTACTCCAGAAAGCCCAGCACCATCGCCGACAGCAGGCCGCTTTTGCCAAGCGGCAGCCCCAGCTTCCAGAAGATACGCCACTCGCCCGCACCGTCGATCCGCGCCGCCTCAAAAAGCTGCACGGGAATACAGCGAAATCCGCCATACGTCAGAAATACCGGAAACGTGGAAAACACCGCCGGCAAAATCACCGCTGCCGGCGTGTCCAGCATTCCCAGCCGGTTTAAAACCAGATAACTGGACAGCATGGTCACCTGAAAGGGCAGAAGCATCAACACCACATAAAGGACAAACAACGCCCTGCTCCCCCGCACTTCATAGACCGCAAAGGCCCACGCCGCCGGCACCCCGATCACCAGCTGCCCCAGCAGGATACAGCCCACCATTTTCATCGAATTCCAGAACAGCACAAAAAACTGCGGCGTCATAAAAAGCAGTTTCCCGTAGCTTTCAAAGGTAGGATAATCCGGCACCAGCTTCCAGCTGATATAGGTAAGCGCATCCGAAAACACCGGCGCCAGATACTGCCGCAGCTCTCCGTTCCCCATCACCGATCCCGTCACCAGCAGTACGATCGGCAGACAGACAAGCAGCGTCGGCACAAACAGCAGACAGATCGTAATCCCCCGCCTGAGCTCTTTCCACCCTGCTCCCAATTTCCTAAAATCCATATCTCTTTGTCACATCCTTTTCTTTTTCAACCTGATCTGTTTCCTGATTCTTATATCCACTATGGTGTTACGGTTCACGGTCAACCGGCCGCAAACCGTAAAGTTATCAGCCTTATGTCCTGCTGTCCCACATTCTCTGCAGCAGCATGATCACCACAAACAAAAATCCGCCCACACAGACCGCTGCCGCCGCCATCTTATCGAAATCCAGATTGACGAACCAGTTGTTAAAAAGATGCTGCAGCAGATACATATCCTGCTGTGGGTAAGCGCCCGCCACCAGATAAGCCTCCCGGTAGATCTTAAAAGAATTCAGGAAGGAGAGGATCACGATGGTGTAGAGACTCCCTTTCAGATTCGGCAGAATGATCCGATAGAAGCACTGCCGCTCCGTGGCCCCGTCCACTCTGGCGGCCTCCAGATATTCATTGGGAATCCCCAGAATCCCTGCCAGCCAGAGCACTACCGTGTAGCCTGTATTTTTCCAGATATAACTGAAAACCAGCACCCAGAAGGCCGCCCCCGTCCCCAGGTAATCCGTATGAAACTCACCCCACAGCCCTGTCCACGCTCCCAGCTTCGTCAAAAACAGGTTTAAGAATCCCTGTTTATAGAAAACCATTTTCCACACGATCACAATGGTGGCCGTAGGCATTGCCAGCGGGAACAGATACAGCGATTTGATCGTCCCCATACTCTTTAGCTTACTGACGGGCATGGCGATCATCAGCCCGATCACTACCAGCAGCGGAATACAGACCAGTGTAAACCGGAATGTATTTTTCACCGCCAGCTGGAATGCCTGGTTCGCAAAGATGGTCTTATAATTCTCGAACCAGACAAACTGCCCCGTCACCACCGTCTTGAAAGACCGGCCGAACACATCCAGAAACGGCATCAGCACAAACACCGCCACCCCCGTAAGACTCGGCGCCAAAAACACCAGAAACGCCCGCATATCCTTATGTGCCCGCAAGCCGCCCTTTCGCCTTTTCCTACGCTTTGTCACACTCATTGATCAAACATCTCCTCCATCCTGCGCTGTCATCTGCACCGCATTTCTTTCCGGCCGTTTCCTTCTTCCGGCCCTCTGCCTGCTCTATTCCGCCATATAGATTGACATGCTCTTCTCCACATCCGCAACCGCTTCTTCCACGCTCATCTCGCCGCGCATGTAGGCGGTCCCGGCCTGATAGACTGCCTCTTCCAGCTCCCGGTCCTCCACATAAGCCCTGTTCACCGATCTGATTCGACTGCGGAGCGCATCCGCCGCCGCCTCGTCAAACCAGTAGATTGTCCATGTGTATGCCTTTCCGTCTTCCTCCACATAAGCCATATCCGAATAAGGCACATCCGGCGATTCATAGTCATCCGGATAGAGCTCCTTCTCAAAAGCCGCCTGATTTACCGGAAAACCGTCCGCCGGACTTTCCGAACCCAGCAGCACCTTAAGCAGGCCTTCCGCATGTTCCTGATGCTCCGATACCGCGCTGATCCCTGCCAGCGTATGTACACAGAACACGCTGCCTTCTTTTCCGTCCATGGGAACGTTTATGCAGTCCGCAAACTGCTTCGTCCGCGGTACGCTTGTCAGCTCCGCATAGCCGTAAGGTCCGCCCAGTGTTCCGGCCAAAAACTGCCGGTATCCCATCGTATAGTTCATATCGTCCATGCCGTAGGCAAAATACGTATCATCTTCATAGCGCGTTCCGGTATATTCCATATACTCCTCATTCCGCCTCTCATAGTCCTCCACGATCTCCTGCGGCAGGCCGTCCATCTGCGCATCATAGATCCGCTTCGTCTGTGTCAGAAACTCCTCCACCGCCTGTGGATCGATCTCTCCCGCTTCCGTCTTCCAGAAAGGGGCATAGCCTACTCTGAAAGTCTTCATCACGCCCTCTTCCGAGCAGACCCGCAGCAGATCTTTCCCCGGATTGTCGGCCCGCAGCTTTTCCATCGCATCCGCGATATCTTCCAGATCCTGAACGTCCGCTATATACTTCTCCCGGCACAGGATCGTCGGCAGGTTCACATCACAGGGGACGGTATAGAGACTGCCGTCTTTCCTGAATGCATCTACAACGTTGTCAAACAGCTTTTCCTCCCCTTCCAGACTGTCGATCAAAGGGCCAAGATCTGCGAGAAGCCCTTTTTCTATATAAGAGTCTGCCGGCAGATCACTGAGGATCAGAAAGTCCGGTCCCTGTCCCGCCATGATCTGGGTATTCAGCTTCTTCAGCGCATCCTCCCTCGTGACGGCGCTTCCTTCCTCCATACCGATCTCATATTCCACATACACCTCCGGATTCTGCGCCTGATACAGAGAGATTGCCTGCCGCAGCGAAGCATTATCCGTCAGGCTGTATGCCCGCACCGTCTCATTCGGTACCGTGGGCACTGTCGTGTCGTAGACGTAACGAACCAGACGCGCATCTGTAAAAACTGTCATAAACTCGTTATTGTCCAGCGTCACCATCCCCAGCAGATGTCTGGCCGGATTGCCGAAGGAAGAAAGGCTGGCATCAATGATCTGTTCCATGGCGCCGCCGCCGATCACATGGCGGTGAACTCCCTTTTTCCCGGCCAGATAGATCACATCCTCCCCGCCCGGAAAACAATACAGATCGTACCAGCTGCCGCCGTTAAAAGTGCGGTCCCCGTAATTCTCTTTCACAAAAGTATCCAGCACCTCATCGCTGATATATTCCTGCGTTTCCATGTCATAGATCAAAAGCCCCTCAAACTCGTAACCGTCTATGATCATACGGCTTCCCTGAAAGGCGATCATCTGCGGACTGTTTTCCAGTGTCAGAAAACGCTCACAGCTGCCGTCCTCCTTCACCTCATAGAGCACATCGCCGTAAGTGCCAAGGAAGGTGCGTCCGTTGTCCGCGATCCAGATATGCACCGGATACTCCTCCTCCGCTGCCGGAAATTCCACCGGAAGCTGCGTGCCGTCCGGTTTCACGACGAGCACTGAGGGTTTCGGCGAGATCCACCATTCATTGCCTGCAGATTCCTGGAAGCTGTCTTCCGGCTCATCTCCTGACGCATCCGGGTCCGCTGCATCATCTGCCGTTTCTGCACCGTCTCCTCCGGCCGCCGCATCGGTATCCTGTGCCGTCTGCCCGTTGTCTGTTTCGTTCTGGTCTTCGCTGCCTTCCTGCTGATCCTCTTCCTGTTTCCCGTTACTTTCCTGCTGATCCCCGTCCTGTTCTTCGCCACTTTCCGGCTCATCCTCGTCCTGTCCGTCACCTGCCATGCCTTCGGCCGCATCCATAAGCGTATAGACAACACCCTTCGTTCCGTCCGCCCCGATCGCAATGCTTTGGATATAATTGCCCTCCTCGATCAGTGGTGAAAGCCAGTCATTCTCTTCCCATGTCCAGGTTGCACCGTTATCTTCCGACACCAGAAGATGCTGCATCGGCTCGGCAATGACCAGCTTCCCGTCCTGCAGTCTGAAAAGATGATTCCGATACCCCTCAAGATACTCCGACAGGTCTCTCTCCTCTTCCAGATACCTGCCCATGGCCTCACCGTCTCCACCATACTTCGCCGACTGGCCGTCTTCGCCGGTCACGGTGCCCTCTGATCCGTCTGCTTTACCGTCTTTGCTCCTCCCGGTTTCTCCACCGCCGCAGCCGCATACCGCTGCCATCGTCATAAGCGCTGCCAGGCCCGCTGCCAGCCATCTGCTCTTTTGTCTCTTCTTTTCATAGCTCTTCCATCTCATGAAACCATATACCTCCCTGCACGGTTTGATCATCTTCTTCACTATTTCATCCTAACAGCCTTTTCTCTATTTAATCTCTAAAAATCAAAAAAATTTAAAGAAAGTCGTTTGTACTATATTTATAAAATTATACAATACATTATCTTGTATATTACTGTACTTTGAAATTCAATTTCTACAATATATTGTATTTATAATTTAATCTGTCATTAATACAGCCAGATTTTTTCTACACGGATTTCAAAATATTTTATTGTTTTCTATCCTTTTCCATGCTATAAACTATAGTTAACGATATTAGAAATTTCGTTTACTATACTTTAAGGGAATTGATCAATTCTACCTGCAACTTCATTTATTTCAGATCTGCTTTTCTATCACATCTGAACATCTCTTACAAAAGAAAGGACACTTCTATGACACAGATCAAAACATCCGGTCCCCTCATTATCCCCATGACCAACGACTATCTTTTTTGTGCTTGGTACTGCCATCAACGACAAAACTTTTATTCTGGATATCCGGATCAGCCTGAATGACAATGATGTCATAAATTTGGAACTCCAGGTGATCAATCAACACAACTGGGGCGAGCGCTCCCTCAGTTATCTCTGCCGGGCTTTTGACAGCCTGCTGATCGGAGACTCCTATCTGGAGGTCAAGCCTGTCACACAGATTGGCCTTTTAAATTTCACACTTTTTCCAGAGCATCCGGAATTCTATGCAACTTATCAGTTGTTAAATGTTAAAGATTATTCTTTATATAGTGACAAACTGAGACTTTCTGTGCTAGACTTAACACGTATAGATCTCGCTACCGAAGAAGACCGGTCATGTCAGCTTGACTGTTGGGCCAGATTCTTCAAAGCCACAACATGGGAGGAACTCCATATGCTTGCACAGAATAATGAAACCATCGGGGAAGCAGCGTCAACAGTGTACAAGCTCACACAGGAAGAGCGGATCCGTATGGAATGCGAAGCCCGGGAAGATTACTATCGTACCCAGCGCGATATGCAGCTTATCATGAAGCGATCCACCGAGAAACTCGAAAAGCTGCCGCCTCTTCCTATACACTGCGGCAGTCTGGGCATCTGCAGCGCTACCATCCGGGAGAGCGCCGTGCAGTCCTATCTGCCGGAACAGATGCGGGCCAGAGTCAATGCCTTCTTCAATGTACTGTTCGCCGTGGGCAGGGTGGCCTTCCAGTTTCTGGCCGGCGCACTTGGGCAGTTCATCCCTTATCGCGCTGTGGCGGTTCTGCTTGGCGGCATGGGTGTAGGAAGCGTTTTCCTGTTCATTGTTCTTCCTGCCGCAGACAACCGGCCGGTATATGAAGCAGAACGCAGCTGACCGCTGTTCGATGCAGACAGAACACAACAGGCTGCCAGACAAACTTATCTATGGAATGGAGCTTAAGCATGAGAATTTTACTCGCCGAAGACGACAGACATTTGAACGATACACTGACTTACCAGTTGGAACAGCAGCATTTCACCGTGGATTCCTGTCTGGACGGGGAAGAAGCGCTGTACCTTGGGGAGCAGAATATTTACGACGTGATCCTGCTTGACAGAATGCTGCCCGGCATGGAAGGCACGGATATCCTGACTGCTCTCCGCCATAAGGGCATCAAGACCCCCGTTATCCTGATCACCGCGCTTGGCACGCTCACCGATAAGGTGACCGGCCTTGATCTGGGCGCAGACGATTATCTGGTGAAGCCTTTTGCCTTCGAGGAACTGATGGCCCGGATCCGCTGCGTTTCCAGAAGACCCCACGCACTGGCGGTGGATGACTCCTTTACGGTGGGGGACATTACATGGCAGGCCGCCGAGAGCATTCTCACCGGTCCCGCCGGACACTGTACCCTCTCTAAGAAGGAAGCCGCCCTGTTGGAAATTTTCCTCCACTCCAAAGGCCAGACCCTGCCCCGGAGCATGATCCTCATGAAAGTCTGGGGCCCGGACAGCAACGTGGAAGAAGGAAATCTCGACAACTACATCCATTTCCTGCGCCGTCGCCTGCAAAATACCGGAAGCAGCCTGCAGATCAAGACCGTGCGGGGAATCGGCTATACGCTGCAATAGCAGTTATCGCCCGACAGGTAAATCATTCTTTGATCCGCCGCCTGCCGGAAGAAAGCAGAGCGTTTATCTAAATGGAATCACCGTATGTAGAGAGGAACTCATTTTACCATGTTTAAAAAAGTACATCTGCGGCTGACACTGCTCTGCGCAGGGATCACCGCCGTCATCATGCTCGTTATGTCCCTCTGCTATCTTTATGTATCGGAAAAAGGCCTGTACCGCAATCAGTTTCAGGCCTTTCAAAACGATATCAACACCATCTCCACCAATCTGGAACAGCAGAATGTCATTTCCATGGAGTGGCTTTCCAAGATGGAAGCACAGGGGAATTATCGTTTCTTTGTGTTGGATAACGGCGTCCCTTTTCTCTTTAATCAACTAAATGATCCTGCGGACAGCGGCAGCAGCCGGCTCCTTCTGGAAAGCCGCGACAGCCGGAACAAACTGTCGGAACAAAATGCCACCGTCACGGTGAGCGACGGCATAAACGGCACCCTTACCCACTACGAATATGAATTCTCCTCTCCCTCAACGGAAACAAGGTATTTCTGCAGTGTGATCCAGCTCGGTACGGGCAGTTCTGTGCTGGAGGTGGTGGTGCTTTCTTCTCTGCAGAGGCTGGAACTGCAGATGCAGGAACAGCGCGTCCGCTTTCTGCTGATCGACATTGCCGCTACCATTCTGCTGGGTGTCTTTGCCTGGTTCTTCACCGGCATCCTGCTAAAACCCATCGCGGAAAACCAGCAGAAGCAGGCCATGTTCGTGGCCGCCGCTTCCCATGAGCTGCGCACGCCCTTATCTGTCATCCTGTCGGCGGCGGAATGCTGCCGTGACGCGACCCCGGAGCGGCAGGAGGGTTTTATCAGGACCATTTATCAGGAAGGGCTGCGCGTCTCTTCTCTCGTCACGGACATGCTTACCCTCTCCCAGTCGGACAGCCACCGCTTCCCTGTCAGAAAAGAACCCACGGAGTTGGACACGTTACTGATGAATTCTTACGAAGCCTTTGAACCGCTGGCCCGGGAAAAATCCCTTCAGCTGTCGTTAACACTGCCCGACGGTGCACTGCCGCTGTGCGATGTGGATCCGGAGCGCATCAGTCAGGTGATCGCCATCCTCCTGCACAATGCCATAAGCTATACGCCGGATCAGGGCCGCATCGAACTGTCCCTCGCACGGCATAAAGAGCGCTTCGCCGTCAGCGTACAGGATAACGGCATCGGCATCTCGGACGCAGACAAGAAAAGGATTTTCGATCGTTTCTACCGGGTGGAAAAATCCCGCAGCCGGAAGGATCACTTCGGCCTGGGGCTGTCCATCGCCTACGAGATCATAAAAGCCCACGGCGGAAGCATTCAGGTTACGGACGCAGAAGGCGGCGGAAGCTGTTTTACAGTGGTGCTTTGATAAAGTGTTATAATCGGAATCGGCTTTGCTACGGGCAGCCTGCCGCAAATGCATCCAGGCATAGTATAAGCGGTCGTTCTATCTCCTTCTCTGGCAAGATACAACGACCGCTTCAACTTATTTCAATATTCAATTTTTCCTCTTTCCCGGCATCCTTTCATGCCAAACATCAAATTTTCCGGTTACCGTTTTGATTCCCTGCTCACATATATTGTAAATACTGTCCCTTAACCTTACATTTGCTGTACAAAAATTTTGTTCTCAGCTTCTTCTCAATCTATTTGTTAAGTGATCTACTTTATTGTGGTCAGGTTATTACCTTTGCCAATGGAATCCTCTCCTCTCCGAAGCATCCACTCTACCAGAATTGTCTGCTGTTTTCTAAAGTCTGTGTCATTTGCTTCCAAATGCTCTTCCAAGCTCCTGCCATTCGTTTCTCTTGAGCTTTTTCTTTTTCCTCTGGCTTTCCTTTGATGTAGTTATATAATAGCACATATTTTCAGGCTTTTCAACCTGTTTTTTATTATTTTTCTAATATCGTTATTTTTACCAATTTTTTTCAGTTATTATGTATAGTTTTTTCTGAATATTCTGACTATTTAGCAGCTCTGAAAAACTCATGGCTCTTTTGCCTGCCAATGAAAGAGCACCGTTTTGCATAAATCCCCGGCATATCCCATAACAAATACAGGATAAACCGGGGAACTGTCAGTGTCTGATCCTCTTCTTCTATTCATGCCGCAGCGCTTCGATGGGACTTAACCTGGCTGCCTTTCTGGCCGGATAGATACCGAAGAAAATACCCACCGCCGAGGAGAACACCGCCGCAAACAGTACTGTCGTCGCCTTCACTTCCGCCGGGAATCCCAGCATACCGCAGATACCCACGGCTCCCGCCGATCCGATGGCGATCCCCACCAGGCCGCCGATCAGCGTAATGATACCCGCCTCCGCCAGAAACTGCAGCAGGATCGAGTGGGTTCTTGCCCCCAGCGCTTTACGGATACCGATCTCTCTGGTACGCTCCGTCACGGACACCAGCATGATATTCATAACGCCGATACCGCCCACCAGCAGCGAAATGGCCGCCACGAAGGAAATAAATACCGTGACAATGCCCAAGATGCTGTCGAACTGCGACTGCACATCGGCAAAGCTCTGCATCATGATCTTATTCTCGCCGCGCACATTATGTCTGCCCTCCATCAGTCTGATGGCATCCGCCGCCACCTGCGCCGAATACTCCGCCTTCTCGGCCACTATGTAAAACTGGCTGAAATCTTCCACCCAGAATGTGTACCCGGCTCCCAATGTGGAGATCGGCATTTCGATCTGCAGGTTCCCGCCGCCGTTTAATGCAGAGATCAGCGTAGCCTTACTGTCCTCCCTGACGCCGACGATGGTTATCTCCTGGGTCACGTTATAGATCGTCAGATCAAAGCTCATGCCCACCACATCCGTTGTCCCGAAAAGCATTCTGGCGCTGCTCTCATTGATCACACACACCTTGTGCGCCGACAGATAATCGCTCTGGGTAAAATATCTTCCTCTGGCCAGCGGTTCCGTAGCCGCACAGTATTCCAGCGCCTCGTTACCGGCATACACGATCGCCTCGAAATTGCCTTTTTTGCCTTCCGCATTCGCCCACATACTATACTGGGGCGTAACGCCTTTCACATGCTCCACTTTTTCCTGAACCAGTTCAAAATCTTCGTCCGTGAACACCACATCATTGCCTTCCACGGAATCGTTCGTATACAGCGCCACCTGTCCGCCCGCCATACTTTCCAGTTCGTTATTGATCTCGCTGCGCATACCGTTACCGATGGAGATGATCAGAATCACAGAAGCGATACCGATAATGATACCCAGCATGGTGAGAATGGAGCGGCCCTTGTTGCTCTTGATATTCATCAGGGCAATCTTGATGTATTCCCATATTTGTGCCATTACTACAACCTGTACCTTTCTTGTTACAGTTTCCCTTTCAGCCTATTCCGCCATTCCCGGATTCTGAGGTAGCACCGTCACCGGCGTTCCTTCTTCCAGTTCCTGTCCGGTGGTCATGATCACCGCCTCGCCCGCTGTCAGTCCTTCCTGTATCTCGATATCGGTATCCGAAGAAATACCGGTGGTAACGCGTTTCTTCTTCACCAGGCCTTCCTCGGCCACAAATACAAAATCGCCTTCTCTGTCCGTATTGACCACCTCCACCGGGACGGTCACAACATCTGTTGCCGTCGCCATATGGACTTCCACTTTAGCCTCCACTCCCAGGAAAATGGACTGATCCGGATTTTCAATCTCCACCTCGGCTCCTACCACTGCCGCACCGCTGGCGTTGGTGGTCGCCATCCGGTTGATCTTGCTCACCTTACCCTTATACTCTTTTCCTGCAATGTTGATCTCCGCCTCCTGTCCTACGGCAATCTTATCCAGATCATACTTGGAAACGGTGATCTCCACCTTAACCTTCTCCGTACTCTCCACAGTCAGCAGCTTCTGCCCTTCCTGCGGCGTGGAACCTTCCACGATCTCCACCTCCGTGACAACGCCGTTAAAGTCTGACTGTATACCATTCTCCACTTCCTCGATCGCCGTGAGCGTATCCTGGTTATTCATTTTTTCCATCTCGGTGTTGGCCTCCAGCTGGCTTCTGCTGCCGCTGTCCATGGAGCCGCCCTCGGACGCGCTCTTCTGGGATTTCATCTCGGAGCGGTACTCTTTGTAAGCCGCGATCATCTCCTGATAGGTATCAATCTCCTTCTGCCACGCCGCCACTTCTTTGTTGTTCTGCTGCTCGTAGCTGTTGTACTGGATCAGCTTCTGCAGATTCAGATATTCCTCCGAATCAGGCTTATCCGACCAGTCCAGCAGCGAAATCTGCAAAAGCGTTCCCTCATGGGCGATGGCCGCCTTCTTATCATTGATCTTCTGCTCCAGTTCTTTCACATAGTTCTCACTGTCCGCGATCTGCTGTTCCAGAACGCCCAGATTCACGTTGGCCTCACCCAGATCGGCTATGTACTTGTTATTCTTATAGATCGAGCTGTTGTAGCCCCCTTCATTGGCCTGCAGCTTCAACTGCGCCATCTGTTTTGCCTCCGCAAGGGCATCCGCGTCAAACCGCAGCAGAGACTGTCCCTTTTTCACACTGTCTCCGGCCGCCACATCCACCGTGCCGACTTCCACTGCCACCGGTGCGAAATACGTCTTCGTCTCTTCACTTTTGACCGTGCCGCTGGTACTCAGATTCTGCTCCACGTCCTGCACCGCGGCGGATACCGTACTGACCATCAGGCCCATATTCTGTGCCGCCATCGAATTGACCACTACAAAGAATACGATCACCAGCGCCACACCGCCAAGGATGCTGCGCCGTATGATCTTTTTCTTTCTTGCCTTCTCCATAGGCTTCTTTATCTTAGGTTCTTTCTGCTTTTTCTTCCTGCCTTTTCCGGTCTCCGTCCCGCTTTCCGCTCCGACTGCCATACCGTCAGGCGCTGTTTTTGTTTCCTGTGAATCCATGCCTGTCATCCCTGTCTCTTCCATATCTTTTGTAGTGATGCTGTTTTGTGCCATCTTCTTTTCCGCCCTGCTCATTTTTTCCTCCATTCCGGCTTCCTCCCTCTATGAAACATCTATTATCAGATTTCCTGGTAAAAATCTTCCACGATCTTACCGTCCATGATCTTCACCACCCGCTTCGCCTGTGCCGCAATATCATTGTCATGGGTGATCAAAATGACGGTTCGTCCCTCTTCATGTAAACTTTTCAGAATATCCATAATCTCTCTGGTAGAATTGGAATCCAGATTGCCGGTAGGCTCATCGGCCAGTATAACCGGCGGCGCCTGCGCTATGGCTCTGGCGATCGCCACCCTCTGCTGCTGCCCGCCGGACATCTCCGAGGGTTTGTGTTCTTTGCGGTTACCAAGCCCTACCTTTTCCAGCGCCTTATCGGAAAGCTCCATCCGCTCTCTTTTACCCACACCCCGGTAGATCAACGGCAGCTCCACATTCTCCAGCGCCGTCAGGCTGGGAATCAGATTAAATCCCTGAAAGACAAAGCCGATCTCCTGATTCCTGATATCCGATAGCTCATCATCCGACATACTGGCCACATCATGGCCATGCAGATAATATTCACCGCTGGTCGGCACATCCAGACATCCAAGCATATTCATCAGCGTAGACTTCCCGGACCCGGAATGCCCGATGATCGCTACAAATTCCTTCTCATAGATCGTCAGGCTCACGTGATCCAGCGCCTTCACCTCATTCTCACCGGGATTATACGTCTTGCAGATATCCCTGATCTCCACCAATGCTTCCATCTTACTAACCATGCCTCCTTCTCAATCTACAGGTTTGTACAGGCAGCCCGTACTGATCTCCCTTATCAGTAACGGATCCGAACTTCCATTTTCTTCAAAATATATTGCATTCTTTGTCCAAAAATAACTTTCATCAATAAAATAGCACTTATTTCTTAAAACGTACCTCTCAAAACCTTAAATTAATCTTAATTGTATTCACGACCTTTTTCTTTTCTCTAACAAATAACTTCTGCCGGTGAAAAAAAAATCACAAAAAATCCGCATCATGAACTTGCTCTGTCCACGATGCAGATTTTCTTATTTCCTGTTTCCTGTAAAGGTCGATCTCAATTTGCTCTGATTCCATTTATCGGGGAATAATTTCCTTCTACTGCGTAACATTCTTCACGTTGTCCGTCACCTTCTGCCCGGCCGGAACATGGGCATGCTTCAAGATCGGGCTCAAAGGCTTATAAATGACCAGTGTAACTCCGGATGCCGCCACACTCTTGATGATGTTGATCGGCGCCACCGCAAAGCATACGAAGCTGGTGATATTGTTGATATTGCCGTTGATCTCTGCTCCGGCTGCAATGATAGCCTCAAGGGGCATACCGAACAGTTTGGAAAAGGCCGGCAGCAGATACACGCCGTTGAAGGCCGTCCCAAACACCGTCATCACCAGAGACCCCGCCAGGCAGGCGAGCATGGCATTCTTTCTGGTCTTCTTAAACATATAGATGATGGAAGCCGGCAGGACAAGGCTGCAGCCGATCACGAAATTAGCCAGATCACCCACGAAAGCCGTGCTCGTTCCCTTCACCACCAGTTTCAGCAGGATCTTACAGAATTCGATCATCACCCCCGCCACCGGCCCGAAAGCAAAGGTTCCCACCAATGCCGGAATCTCACTGAAATCCAGCTTGTAGAATCCGGGCGCCAGAAAAAGCACCGGGAAATCAAAGATATGTAAGATCATCGCCAGTGCCGAAAACAGGCCGATCATGGTGATCTTCCTGGTGCTTAAGATCCGCTCTGTAATAC
>VSOD01000619.1 GCA_009774655.1 Lachnospiraceae bacterium | reverse complement strand
CGCTTCCACCACACTGATATAAGCGTCGTGCAGCTGTGTATATTTGCCGACCAAAGCCACTGTTACTTCGTCGGTAGGGCTTCTGAGAGATTCCACCATAGCCGTCCAGTCTGCCAGATCGGGTTCCGGACAATCCAGTTTCAGGCATTCGCACGCCACCTGGGCCAGATGCTCCTTCTCCATGGCAAGGGGCGCTTCGTATAAATGCACCACGTCCAGATTCTGCAGTACCCGGTTGCTGGGTACGTTACAGAAAAGAGCGATCTTGTCCTTTAATCCCTGATCAAGCGCGTGTTCGCTGCGGCATACGATGATGTCCGGCTGGATCCCCATGCCCTGCAGTTCCTTGACGCTGGCCTGGGTGGGCTTGGTTTTCATCTCCTGAGAAGCGCTCAGATAGGGGATCAGGGTCACGTGGATCAGAATCGCATTGTCGCGGCCGACCTCGTGCTGGAACTGCCGGATGGACTCCAGGAAAGGCTGGCTTTCGATGTCGCCCACCGTGCCGCCCACCTCGATAATGGCGATCCGGGTATCCTCATCAGTGAAATTGCGGTAGAAGCGGCTCTTGATCTCATTCGTGATGTGGGGGATCACCTGTACCGTGCCGCCGCCGTAATCGCCGCGGCGCTCTTTCTGCAGAACGGACCAGTAGACCTTGCCCGTAGTCACGTTGGAGTTCTTGCCCAGATTCTCGTCGATGAAACGCTCATAATGACCCAGGTCCAGATCGGTCTCCGTGCCGTCCTCCGTGACGAACACTTCGCCGTGCTGGATGGGATTCATCGTGCCGGGATCGATATTGATATAGGGGTCAAATTTCTGCATCGTGACTTTGTAGCCCCGTGCTTTCAGTAATCTTCCTAAGGAAGCGGCCGTGATGCCCTTACCGAGACCGGAGACAACGCCGCCTGTTACGAATACGTACTTAACTGCCATTCCTTTATCCATGCCTTTCTGTAATCTGTAAATTGTTTGCTGTATGCCGTTCCTGAAAAAAACAATATAAAAGCATTATACAATGGACGGAGTGGAAAAATCTACTGATACGTTGAAATTTTGTGAAATCTCGGTAAGTTCTTTTTCGATATAGCCGTAGGACAGGATCTGTTCTTTCGTGGCGTCGGCTTTGAGCATCCGTTTTATGGCGTTGGTGCGCTCTTCTTCGATACCCTGCTCAATGCCTTTTGCTTCAATATTTTCTGACAGGTTGCACATAGTCTGTATCCTCCCTTCTAAATCGGCGGTCATTATCATTCTGTAAGCTTCATCAATGATGCGGGTCCTTCCATATAGCATTATTATACTTGATTCCCGAAACAATAGCAATAAGGGCAATATCCCTGTAATTGACAATCCATGCCTGGACCTGGGCATTCCGGTTCCCGTTGTGTTTCGCTGCGATCTGCCCTATAATGATTTCAGACATAAAAGACACAAACGCCGGGCAGCATATACAGACATATGGTGCAATGGGTTGCAGGAAAGGGAGAAAGAGGAAGTCAATCATGTTTTTACCGGAAAAAATACGGGGACTGGTCAGGGACGAGCCGTATCAGAAGGACGGGATCGGGATGTCCGGATCGACGGTCCTGATGTTTCATGATAAGGTTCTGAAGATTCAGCAGTGCAGTGAGGAAGCCGAAAACGAGTACCGGATGATGAAATATCTGCAGGGGAAGGTGCCTGTACCGGAGGTGTATGCCTGTGAGACAGAGGGGGACAGGACATACCTGCTGATGCGTAAATGTACCGGCCGGATGGCGTGCAGCGGCGCATACAGGAAGGATTGGAACGTCTTGTGCGGACTGCTGGCGAACAGTTTGAAAATGTTATGGAATGTTGACGTGTCCGACTGTCCCAGTGATCAGCGGTTATGCCGCAAACTTGCGCAGGCGGCCCGGAATGTGGAGACAGGCCTGGTGGATCTTGACAACGTGGAGCCGGATACTTTCGGGGAGGGAGGCTTCCGGGATCCGGAAGATCTGCTGCAGTGGCTGTACAACAATATGCCGGAGGAAGAGCCTGTTTTATCTCACGGCGATCTGTGCCTGCACAATGTATTCGGCATAGATGACAGAGTGACGGGCTATATCGACCTGGGCAGGGCCGGCACGGCCGATAAATGGTGCGATATTGCCCTGTGCTGCCGCAGCCTGTTTCATAATTTCAGCGGAAAATACAGTGACGTCTCTGTTGACCGTATGCCTGTGGAGTTTGATGTCAGGCAGTTTTTTTCTTTGTTGGATCTGGAACCTGACTGGCAGAAAGTACGATATTATATCCTGTTGGATGAATTATTTTAG
>VSOD01000618.1 GCA_009774655.1 Lachnospiraceae bacterium | reverse complement strand
GATGGCTGATGGAAGGGCTGACGATCACCCCGAAGAAATCGGTCAGGCCGGTGGAACCGCCGGAATACATGGGATGATTTTGTGCAAAACGGAGAAATTTTCAGACGGTTTTCCTGCTGAAAAAAATGTCCTGCCTTATTCCTGCACAACCACGCTGCACACCATAAAAGGGCCCGGGATGGACGCAGACATGCTGTTTCCTCCCGAAAAGGGTCCTGGAAACAGCATCGTACAAAGGCAGCATCCGCTGTTAAAACCATAGGCATTATGACGGGCATCTGGCAGCGCCGGGTTCGCAAAAATCCCGTATCCATGGTATAATAAGGCTATCAGGATACCAGGAGAAAACAACATGGCCTCAAAATATACGGAAGAACAACTGAACAGTCTTGACAGGGAAACGCTTACCAGGCTGTTCCTGTCGCAGCAGGAGCAGCTTGAAAATATCGACCATACGCTCCAGCTTGTTCTGGAGCAGATGGCGGATTTAAAACGGCACAGGTTTGGCAGGTCATCAGAAAAACATGAGACCGAAGGCCAGGTTTCCTTCATGGAAGTGGATGGGAAGATCGTATTCTTTAACGAACCTGAAGCTGTCGCTGTGGAGGAAAGCACAGAGGAGCCGGAGAACGTTTCCCGCACAAGGCCGAAGAAAAAGCAGGGAAAACGGGAAGAAGACCTGGACGGGATTCCGGTAGTTGTGGTGGAACATTCCATGACGGATGGGGAACTGGAAGATAAATTTGGAAAGGACGGCTGGAAACAGCTCCCGGATGAAGTGTACCGCAGGTACCGCTTTACCCCGGCGAAAATCGAGGTGGAAGAACATCATGTAAAGGTTTATGCCGGGAAAGAAACGGAAGAAGTCATCAAAGCGCCGCATCCGCAGACTTTATTAAGGGGGAGCCTTGTTTCCCCTTCGCTGGAGGCAGCGGTAATAAACGCAAAGTATGTCAATGCCGTCCCTCTTTACCGCCAGGAGCAGGAGTTTGAACGTTATGGCCTGCACATTTCAAGACAGAACATGGCGAACTGGACGATCCAGTGCGCAGACCGTTACCTTGCGGTCCTCTATGATTACCTCCACGAAAAGCTGTACGGCTACCACGTCCTGCAGGCAGACGAGACGCCCGTGTTGGTGAATAAGGACGGCCGTCCTGCCGGGAGCAAAAGTTACATGTGGGTATACCGCACCGGACGGATGTACACAGAACGCCAGGTTGTCCTGTATGAATACCAGAAGACGCGCAATGCCAGCCATCCCAGAGAGTTTTTGAAAGACTTCAACGGCGTATGTGTCACGGACGGATATCAGGTCTACCACACCATTGAAGGTGAACGCGAAGATCTGAGGATTGCCGGATGCTGGTCCCATGCCAGGCGCAGGTTTGATGAAGCAGTAAAAGCGCTGCCGAAAGCAAAGCAGAAGGACAGCCGCGCATATCTTGCGCTGACCATGATACAGGCTATCTACCGGGAGGAAAAACTGCTTAAGGATCTTCCGGCCGGGGAACGTATGATCCGCCGCCAGCTGAGTGTAAGGCCCCTGGTGGAGGCTTATTTCGTGTGGGTGCGTGAAACCCTCCCGAAAGTGCCGCAGAAAAGCAAGACGTGGGAAGGTTTCAATTATTCCCTGAACCAGGAAAAATACCTGAAAGTGTTCCTGGACGATGGCGAAGTGCCGATGGACAATAACGCTGCGGAACAGTCCATCCGCGGATTCTGCATCGGCAAGAAAAACTGGGTGATGATCGATACCATTGCCGGCGCAAAGTCCAGCGCCATTATCTACAGCATTGCGGAAACTGCAAAAGCAAACAACTTGAAGCCGTATGATTACTTTGAATTTCTGCTTACTGAGATTCCCAAACATCTGGATGATACAGACCGCAGTTTTCTGGATGACCTGCTCCCCTGGTCACCAAGCCTGCCGGAGAACTGCCGGAAGACTGGTAAGAATGAATTGAAATAAGACTGGAGCAAATCTGTTTCTATCTTACAGGTTTGCTCCAGTTTTGTATAGGTACGCACTATCTACCGTTTACTTTCTAATTGAATGTTTTTTATGTATCTCTCGAATATTCATACTCTCCATTACCAGATAGTTAAATTTTCCCCAAATAATATTTAAAAGTATATTATAAATGGCACAATTTATTACTACCATCTATAACGGTGCTTATAAAACTCTGTTATAGCGTAAATAAACTCCATTATGTCTCTATTATAGCGTAAATAAAGATATTAGACTACATTATAGCGTAAAATAAAGTCCATTATAGCTTAAATAAAAAGATTTGAATCTT
>VSOD01000617.1 GCA_009774655.1 Lachnospiraceae bacterium | reverse complement strand
CGCCTCTTCGCCTTTTCGCTCTGGTCTGCCGGTTTCTCGTACTGCGTCATAAAGGCATCTGACGCCTCCCGTATTGAATCCGTGGTTTTCAAGATCGCATACAGATTCTTATATCCCTGCAATTCCAAATACATAAAAGCAAGCTGCATATCGATGTCTCCGATTGACTCCCCCTGGTTACGTGCAAATTTCAGGAGGTTTTCTTTTCTGGCAGGGTACGTCCACTGTGCCAGGCCGTAACCTGCAGCGTCATATACAAAATTTGTATAAGTACCGACATCAACAGCCTCTGTGTAGGAATCATCCGTATACCCCAGCCTTTTCTCATAGCTGTTCTGGAGATTTCTCGGATTAAATCCACTTTCATCCCGCAAGTTTCCCATTAAACCATATATACCACATGGTGACAGACCTCTTTCAGCAAAAAAACTGTAAACCTTTTGTTCGTTCATCCTGCGCTCCTTTCCAAAAAGAAAAAGACCCGGGCTGTCACACCCGGGCACATATCCTATTACGCTTCTGATTTCTTACTCTTCTGCATCCTCCATATCGCTTCCAGACTCAATATTTGCCGAGTCTGTCAAGCCTTCGCCGATCGTATACGCGATAACTGATGCACCGGCCATAATCAGCGCCGTCACTTGAGTCGCTGTGTTATCGGCTCCTCCGGTCGCAACGATCATCATAGATACGAATGATGCCACCGCCGTCCAGAATTTCCGACTTGTCAGTTTCCTTTTCCAGTTGATTTCTTTCATCATGATACATATCCTCCTTTGATTTTATGTGCCCCCAGAAGCCGTTATGGGTTCAGGGAGGCTTCTTAATTGTTTATGTGAAAAATATTCACCAATAGCATTTGATACTTTAAATAGAGCGTTCATAATCTTATCACTGGATTATTCTCTCTGTTTTAATCTGCCCTGCACCTGGCTCATATGTATAGTTCATCTGATCAACAGTTTGATCACTGCATGAGTAAAGGCAAAACAGCAAACCTACTATAAGTATTTCAACAAATAATAGTCTTCTTCGCTTCATATACATCTCCCTACATACCTATCATTTTGAAAACATACCCCACTGCAATGCCAATAACTGTGGTCAAGATATGTCCTGTTACTTTTCGCCATGTTTCGCCATCCCTACTTTCCAGAGTTTCAAGACGTTCACCCTGCTTTTCCAAGCGATCACCTTGTTTCTCCTGTTCTTTCAACATGCTCTGCATATTGACAGCAAGTTTTTCAACAGATGCAGCAATCGAGTGAATTTCCGAAACCTTATCTTCCAGATCATCAATTCGATGGTTCTGGCGATTGTTCTCATCCTCGAGCCGTTTATTCTCTGCTGACATTCTTGCACTGAATTCTTCATGCTCTTTTCTGGAAATGTAATCTCCATCCATTTTCATCACCCCTTTCTTATAAAAAAATAAGAGCCTTTTGACTCTGGTTAACGGTTCCATATAGCTTTCACGAAATAAATAATAAATTAATGTTTCCATCCGGCGATCAGTTCTATTTGGATGAACACGACGGAGAACGTGGGTACAACACGGATCCTGCGCGGGGTGCTGATACATTCCGCCCTTTTAACCGGTTTAAAAAAATTACATTTACAGTAAATGCGTCTGGCCGAGGCGTTTATGGTAACTATCAAGTATATCCACGCGCTACTGCTACAATAACTGTAGATCTTAGAGCAAAAACAGTAACTGTAAGCAATTTTAAAGACATCGGTGATGATCAACATCCGACAACCGGGCTATACGCTCAGATATCAAGTATCACGGTTAGTTCAACTAATTTTACCTAACTGGCCGGAATATTAGGATATTTCGATGTTTTGCAATGTTGCCGTGCCAGCCTGACAATTAAAATTAAAAAATACACTTTTACAATTTGTAATATCATATACTTTTGCGTTAAATGATGAGCCAAATGTATCTCTAAAGATTTTTTCATTGTTTGCACCGAGACCGTTTATATCTACATAAGCCCATGTTCCTGCTGCAGTGTATGACCCTATGCTCATTTTTTTGTATTCCGAAACATCAAGTCGGTATCCTGATGAGGCTGTAGCATTGCCACCAATACCACATGACATTGACGGAATAATAATTTTATTGCTACCCAATCGTTTTTTTGATGCTGTATCGGCACCCAACTGGGCGTAGTACTTAACATCTGCGCCGCTCCCTTCCACAATCAGCTTTATGTCGTCTGGCAAGCTGAACATTAATTTATTATTTATTTCACCAAGAAGCAATGCTGATGGGATATTCTGCTCATCCGTGTTTGCCTCGATCTCCT
>VSOD01000616.1 GCA_009774655.1 Lachnospiraceae bacterium | reverse complement strand
GAAATAATGGGCAATACACTTTCCATTTATCACGATACAGAATTTCGAGAGACAGATGTTGATATTGAGCTATGCGCCCCGGTAAAGAAAATGGGAAAGACAAAAGAGCCGTTTTGTTTCCACATGACAGAACCAGTCCCGTATATGGCTTGCACAATGGTTTATGGCGATTTTGCAAATATAAAAGGTGCCTACCTTACCTTTGCCGAATGGTTGCAGACAAACAGCGAATACAAAATGTCTAACCCGATGCGCCAAATCGTGGGTAGTGTCAAATAGTTTATGAAAACAGAGCCTGAAAAATATAGGCTCAAATGAACCTTGAAAAATGCAAATATATCAATCGGCAGGCCCTTCGGGGACTTAGGGCTTTGCCCTAAGAATCCACAAGGGACCTGTCCCTTGACCCATTTTCGGGCTCTGCCCGAACCCGTCCTCGCCGGAAGGCAGGAAAAGGGCGCAGTAGCCCCTTTTCTGTACAATAGGATGATCCGAGAACCTTATGTCAAGAGGCTTTCGCGGCATATCCTCACACTTTGTGTTCCGGTATTCCACGGTCCTCTTGACAACGGTTCCGCTCCGTTTATGTGGTTGTCTGCTTTTGGAGATTTAAAATTGTTTGCTGGCCAAGGAAGATCAACAGCTGCCATTTTCCCGGCATATTATCCGCGCCTTCCAACATTTCTACTTTGTTAAGAACGTTGTAGTTTTTATGTTTGTGAGGACGCAGGAAATTATAGTATGCAACCCATAGGGCCAGATCATAGTTGGCACCATCGATGTTATCAAAGCCGTTTGTCTTCCGGTAGGATGATTTGTAGGTACGGTTCAGCCGTTCGATCATCTGCTTGAATGGTCGGAATTCTTTGGAAACAGCATTATCGTTGGTAAGTCCGATCACCTGTGTGATGCTGAATTTAAAACGGTCACCGAATTCCCGGAAAAACTGTTGGGCGGCGAGGGGATAGGCACTGTATCCATCCGCGATAAAGCGGAACTCTTTTGGAAGTTCCTTAAAGTGCCGGAAAGCCATGCGCATTGCCAGGATGCAGGGTCCGACACCACGGTTGTCCGAGACCTGGTAGCCAATAATGGAGCGTTTTGCAGCATCCATGATGAACCAGATATAGGTCTTGATGCCGCGGATTTTAATATAGGTCTCATCGGCAGTGAAAATATCGCCGGCCTGATAATCATAGTTGTCTACAAAAGGTTTTACACAGATTGCGGCAGTTTTACAGTAGTTGGCGATCTGTTGGTGTGAGATACGGATGTTATAAAGGTCTTTGAGTGCCTGGGAGGTTTTCCTCAGAGAAAGCTCAAGATTGATATGCAGAGTCAGGCATAAGGACATGACATGGGAATCAAACTTGCTGAATTTCAGGGAAGAAGCGTTCTTAGGGAGTGAATTTAAATCCATGGAAAAGAAATCCAAGGTGAATTCACGGTAGATATAGTGGAGTTTATATTCATTTTTGCCATAAGGCTTTTGCAGATGTTCTTTATCAACCTTTTTGAGGTTGTGTAGATAATAAGGGCACTTGGGGTTCACACATTTATGGATGACAAAGTGCTTGCGGTCTTTCTTATGGACGAGGGAATGACCGCAATGAGGACAGCGCAGGATGTACTGGCGTGAGAAGCGGTTATCCTGAGGGGTAAAGTTGGTATCACAGACTTTGCATTTAATCTGTCCGCCCTTACCGTTGTTACGGTAAAGATAAGGCTTTGGAGCGTTGCAGGCAGGACATTTACAATTATCGGGGAGGTCGCAGTCTTTGCGTCGTGAAATGGGTCTGATTTTCTTATTGTATTTGAACTCGAAGTAAGGGATGAGGAGATGCCAGTCCCATTCATCCTGGCGAAAGCCGATGCGGGGAAGTTCATCTATTTTGAACTTCTGATATTTAGGGGAATTGGAATCGTCAAAAGCCCACTGTTTAAGAGGGATATATTTGCAGATAAAAAGCAGTAACCAACAAATTTGTCGGTACTGAAATTGAATGAAATCAAGTAAATAGCCAATAATATCCATAAGCAATGATTTTCCTTTCAATGTTTGTGGTTGGTAAGAGTATTAACAGAAAAAGGGAGGTCATTGCTTTTTTTCTTTGAAAAAGTGATGAAATCCTTGAAATAATAAGGTTTATTAAAAGAAATAAGGTAGTTGACTTGACACTACCCATTGTAATTAGGAGGAAAGCCAAATGAAAACCAAACATTTCCAAATATGGTTTCCCAAGATTGCCTTATTTCTTGCGGCCTTATTCATTACGTTATTCTTCCTGCAAAGGCTTTTGATGCCCAAATAT
>VSOD01000615.1 GCA_009774655.1 Lachnospiraceae bacterium | reverse complement strand
GAGGAAGCAGCGCCGTCACTACGTCTTTTTCTCCGGAAGGGGCCTCTTCTTCCCCTGCTGTCTGTGAAACGTCCTTGTTCTCTTCCCCGGACGCATCCGCCGCTGCCGCGCCTTCGCTTGTATTCCCGTCCGTTCCGTTACCGCATCCTGACAGCATCCCCGCCGTCATAGCCACCGACAAAATCAATGCCAACATTTTTCTTTTCATATTTTTTCCTCCTTTATCTTTCACCCTGTAATCCCGTCTGACCGGATACAGCGGCTTTTACCTTTCCTTCGGCCTGTCCGAGGCTTTCTTTGGCCGTATCCACATCGCAGCCAAGAAGCATCTTGGTGATGGCCAGCTTCGTCCTGCCTCCTGCCTCTGCCAGATTTCTTCTGGCTTCCTCTCTGCTGCAGCCTACGGCTTCCATAACAATATTCTCTGATCTTACCATCAGTTTTTCATTGGACTGGCGCACGTCTACCATAAGATTTTCGTACACTTTTCCGATGCCCACCATACTGGCCGTCGAGATCATGTTCAGCACCATCTTCTCTGCCGTTCCGGCTTTGAGGCGCGTGGAGCCCGTAAGCACTTCCGGCCCGGTAAGCAGCTCTATCGCCAGCTTTGCTTCCGCTGACACCGGAGCGTTCTCGTTGTTGGAGATCGAGACAGTCCTGCACCCTATTTCTCCGGCATACCGCAGCGCTCCGATCACATAAGGAGTCCGTCCGCTGGCGGCCAGGCCGATCACCACGTCTTTCTCTGTCAGTCCATGATCCTGCAGGCCTTTCCGGCCAAGGTCAGGATCATCCTCGGCGCCTTCTTTTGCCTTGACAAACGCCTCTTTGCCGCCCGCGATCACTCCGACTACCACGTTATAGGAAACTCCAAAGGTCGGCGGGCATTCCACGGCGTCCAGGATTCCGATCCGTCCGCTTGTTCCGGCGCCTATATATATGATCCTTCCTCCTGACTTCAGGCTTTCCGTCGTCCATTGTATTGCTTTCTCTATCTGTGGCAGCGCCTGATGTACCGCATCTACCACTTTATGGTCTTCCTCGTTCATAATGGAAATGATCTGGTAAGGTGTCATTTCATCCAGCCTCATCGTTTTTTGGTTTCGCTTTTCCGTTGATAATTCCGAAATATCAACCATAGTCAATCATCGTCCTCTCCTTCCCTTTCCTTTGCCGTCTTCGGGATGTAATTATGTTTCAGATATTGCATACACGCTTCGTACTCGTGTTGTATGCAGGCCGAATACAGCATATCAATGACAGCAAGCTGCGACAGCCTTGAAGCCAGTTTTCCTGTCTGGAATTCAAACTCCGTGGCAGAAACATACAGATTATAATTCGCAAGTTTCGACAACGGCGACTCCCTAAAACATGTAACCGCTATGACCGGAGCCCCCGCGTTCCTTGCGATCTCCGCACACTGCACGATCTCCTTTGTCATGCCGGAATAGCTGATGATGACCGCGGCATCCCTGTTTGACAGATTCTTCGCCTGTACCATCTGCATATGAATATCCTCGTTGGCCATACAATTCTTATTAATACGCAAAAATTTCAGATAGGCATCCTTTCCGACCAGCAGAGACGCTCCCATACCAAAAAACGCGATCCTCTGCGCTGCCATCATCACCGATACGCTCTTATCCAGCGTCTCGATATCGATCAGCGCCTTCGTATCTTCCAGTGAAACGATACTTTTGTAGATGATCTTGTCTACCAGCTGCTCCAGCTTATCGTCCTTTGCAATCTCACAGTTCTTTCCCGTAATGGTTTCTTTCCGGAGCGCATTTTCATAGATCAGGGATTTCTGAAAATCCTTGTACTGGCTAAAGCCGGCTTTATGGCACAGTCTGGTAATCGTCGAAGAAGAGACATAGGTTGCTTTCGCCAACTCTCGCAGGCCCATCTCCGCTACTTTCTCCGGATTTTCCAACAGATACTCAATTACCCCTTTTTCCGTACTGCTTGCTTCCGTATAGTACTCCCGGAATTTCACAATGACATTTTTCATTCTCTGGTCCTTTTCCATCCGTGGTCGGCATTCTGTTATCCCGTGTTACGAAACTCATTATACCGGCCAGAAACATCTGCGTCCATATATTATCGAGTTTATGGTACTTTGTTTCATATTTTGCAAATTACACAAACTTTTTCCGAATATCATGACGCTTTTATGCATTTTTATATCTATACCGTTTGTAAAGATGTGTATGCAATTACTTTTTACGAAAAATTGCACATAAAAAAGTGTCTTCGACACCTCAACCCCCTGACCCCCATTCATGGGGGAATTAGGGGTTCCTTTTTTTATCGT
>VSOD01000614.1 GCA_009774655.1 Lachnospiraceae bacterium | reverse complement strand
CTCCGGAAAAATAAGCAGCCGCAGATCATAGCGGAAGAGTTGGAAGAAGAGCTTTCGGAGATAGAAAAGGTAATAGCAGCCCAGAAAAAGGTAGGAAGCTATGATGTGAAGCAAATCTGTATGGCAATGATGGAATGACAGGAAACGTAAGCGAGATTATGGAAAGCAGTACGGCAAATATATTCCTGACATCAGCGAAATGGATGATAAGCAGGCGGCCGGGAAGCAGACATGAAAGAGACGAATCTTTATAATGAAAACGCCAACTACATAAAAGACAAAGTTTCAGCGGTAGTCCCCGTATACAACGGAGAATTGTTTTTACCCCACATTCTCGATTCGATACTGGCCCAGACTTATCCGCAGATTGAGATGATTCTGGTGGACGACGGTTCAAGCGACAGGACATTGCAGATTGCAGAGGCATACAGAGAGGCTTTTGCTGTAAGGGGGTACGAATACCACATTGTGCGTGCCGGCCACAGGAATGCCTCGGCGGCGATTAATCATGGGCTGTCCTATGTGACAGGAGAATTTCTGATATGGCCAGACAGCGATGACAGGCTGGAGAAGGACTCTGTTGAAAAAAGAGCAGCATTTTTGCGCAGTCATCCGCAGTATCAGGCTGTGCGTTCTCTGTCATATTATTTTGATCCTGAGACAGAAGAGATGCTGCCGGAGGATGAAAAGACGGGAGATCTGACCAGGGAATATCTGTTCTGGGATATTTTGGAGTTCAGGACTTATGTGGGCTGTGGAGGCTATATGTTAAGGACCAAGAAGGTTTTCGATATTTATCCAGAGCGTCATATACCGGAATACGACGTGGGGCAGAATTTTCAGATGCTGTTACCTTTTATGTATCATCATCGCTGTCCGACCATTCCGGAAAAGCTGTATGGTGTCTGTGTCAGAGAGGGCAGTCATTCCCGGACGAAGCTGACAAGGCGGCAGGAGTATAAGAAATTTCATGACTATGAAGACCTAGTGGATGAGATTGCTGTGATCTGCCATATTCATGACAAGCCGTCTAAGAAGCGCATCCTGTCTTGGAAATTGAAAAGAAGAAGCTATCTGGCGGTAAAATACGGGCAGCGTAAACAGCTGTTAAAGATTTCGTGGCAGATGTTAAAGTGCGATCAGCGGAGCTTTTATCATTCTGTCAAGGACTTTATATGGAACATTTTTTGTGATACGTGGCTGTTGCGAAAGTATATGAAATGCAAAGAATGCATGTGCGGTATATCGGGGCGAAAATGAATCTTATGGTCATAATAAAAATGATCGAATCAGGAGCAGAATAATGTTTCAAGGATGTCGGACAGGTCTGAAAGCTGTTCCTAAATCCGGCACCTGAAACAAAGAAGAAAATGGACATCGGCAGAGGATAAGCTGCCGGATGTCCATTTTTTGTCTGCTCAAAAAGATGATAGATTATATGGATTGAAACATGTTTCAATTTTTCGAATAAATGCAAATTGCATACACAATTAGGGAATAACTAACAGTTGAAAACGAATTGATTATACGATATCATCAAAACACCAAAATAATCAAAAGAAAAAAGGAGAGAAGAGTATGAAAAAACTAAGAAAAATGATGGCTGTTGTGTTAATTTCCTGTATGGTCATTGGCCTTATGGCATGCGGCTCAGACAATGGGAAAGCCGGCGACAAGGATACAGGAAACAATGTCGAAAGCAGTACCGACGGGAATGAAACAAATGCTGCACAGGAACCTGCGGCGGAGCAGGAAGACAGTGGTACAGAGCAGGAGACGGCTGCAGCAGACGGGGAGAAGGTTACGCTGGAATTTGCCCAGTGGTGGGAGAACGAGCTGCCGGAGGGGAAGCTGGCTGAGATCATTGACCGATTCGAAGAACAGCATCCGAACATCGAAGTGAAGCTGGTGACAAACCCTTATTCCAGCACGCATGACGCTTTGATCGCCGGTGCGGCGACAGGAACCATATCGGATGTGTGCGGAGTGGATGGCACCTGGATCTATGATCTGTCCAAAATGAATGCGCTTCTGAATCTGGATACTTACATGGGTGCGGAAGACAAATTTACGGCAGAGGATGTGTCCTGTGTCAAGGTAGACGGCACTACGTATATGATTCCGGTAGTAGTTTACTCGTATCATATGTATGCCAATATGACACTTTTAAAGGAGCATGGGATCGAAGAGCTGCCGACGACCTTTGATGAATTTTATGCGGCCTGTGAAGCGGTCAATGATCCGGACAACAATATTTACGGCTGGATCACGGTTCTTTCCGAGGCATATCCGTCATCTTCCCAGGATCAGTTTATGAG
>VSOD01000613.1 GCA_009774655.1 Lachnospiraceae bacterium | reverse complement strand
CCCCTGTTTTCCTTGCTATTTCACGGCTTTAGAGTGATTAATAACACTACCCGAAGCCCCGCCTGCCAAAAAAGCGGGAGGCGGCAGGGAAAATAAAAAATTCAGGAGGATACCTTATGAAGACAAAGAACATCAAAGTCGTATACACAAGCCGCTACTCGCAGAGCCTCGGTGTCCGGCACACCGGCACGGGCCCATGCACCGAAGTCCCGAAGATACAGATGGAGGGCCGCTGGCTGGAGCAGCTCGGCTTCACCATCGGCGCCCCGCTCATCGTGGAATACGAGGAAGGCTCCATCCACATCCGCACCCTCACCGCTGAAGAGCTGGCGGAAAAAGAACAGCGGGAAGCCCAGGCGGAGCTTGAGAAAAAGATCGCGCAGCTTGAAAAGATGAAGCGCCGCGCGGAAAAAAAAGCCGCATCCCTCTCCATGGTCGCAGAGCCGTCCGGCAGGTACGCCACATCCGCACAGCAGTAAATCCGGAGCCGGGACTCCCGGCGCACACTCCACCCTCTTACCACGGCAGGAGAAACGCCTCCCCTGCCGTAAGCCCTGTCACGCCTGCTCCGTCAGCGTGTAAGTCACCTTCATGGTCTTATCCGCCGTTTTCTCCACCGCATGTTCAAGGTTGTTGATCGTCGCAAGGTACGGCATGATCATAAAAAGGCATCTGTCACTGGGGCTCCACCCGACCAGGTAGTTCTTATACCGGAAAGCCGGCGTGGTGATCGACCCCAGCCTGCTGTTCGTCCCTTTTGTCTCCACGGCCGTGTCATCCTCCAGGATCATGAAATTCGTCCCAAAGATGATGCCGTTCACCACCTGCAGGTAGCAGTTCGAAATAGAACTGCTCGCCCCCGCTGCCGGGAACTCAATATACGTGATGTCCGCAGTATTGGAAAGGCTGATCTTATAAACTCCCGACCTGTTGTACCGCAGCGCATACAGGTACCCGCCCCTTATGCAGCAGTTCCTCTGGCATGTGATGGAATACTGCGACGTGGAATAGTTCTGGGTCCCAAGCACCGCCAGGAACGTGGAGGCAAACGTCCATGTCCCCTCCGTAAAGGAATGGTCAGATTTTGATATCCTGATCCAGTACACCGTGGCTGTCCCGCTCGAATTTGCCGTATTGCGCAGGCCGTACCAGTACCCGTCACCGCCGTCAAGGAAAGTGCCGTTGCTGCCGCTGAAGGAGAAAACGGACGGCTCCAGCATATCCTCCTCCTGGATCCGGTAGCCGCCCTCATCCATCCCGTCCAGGAGCCCCAGCTCCGTAGCCGCCACATGCAGCTTCCGGATCCACACCTTTGCGTTGCTGTAGGACAGGGATATGGCATAATTCTCCTCAATATTCAGTTCCACGATGCAGTAAAAATACCATCTCTCACTGTAATCACTCATCGCATACTGCGAAGTCTTGATGAGCTTGAACACACCGTCATCGGAATTAATATTACCCATCCCTCCCCTCCCGCCAAGCGGGTTGGTCAGCGCAAGCGCCGCGATCGTCCCGTTCCCCTGGGAAGTCGTAAAATCCCAGACATATTTATAGCCGTTGGACAGCCTTGCAGACTCCGTTGCGTTATAGCTTCCCCTGGCCAGATCTGTCGAAGAATTCACGTCATTGGATGCCCATGCAAACGGGAGGTTTCCCGATGACGGGTATGTGTTGTCCTTATCCTCTTCCAGCGACTCCGAGAACAGCAATATGCCCGCCGTCCCTTTCGGGCATATCGGGAGCAGGTAAGCATCAAGCACGATATCCGTGCCCGTGATGGTCTGCTCCACGGCACGGTACAGCATCCCGAACGGGTTGCACCCGAACGCATCCCCGATGGCGTTCGTCACCATGTTGTCATGTTCATAGGTTTCCACCTCCCCCGTATTCACATCCGTAAGTTCAATTGCCGTATGTCCTTTTACAACCATCTCTCCATCCTCCTATCCATCCGTCATTTCTGCGGAAAATCCGCCCATTGCAATGCTGCCAAATGCCTCCCCAAATGCAATTCCTTTCGGTGTTTCAGTATCCACGCCAACCGCGCCCTCATATGCACCGACTCCCATCCCGCTGTGGAACGGCACCGGATTTTCCATTGTCTCATCGACCATGATCGTGCCGTCCCATTCGATGTCTGCGCCCACCAGGCCGAATCCCCGGATGCACCCGATGGCCCCGCCGACGGCAACCTTTCCCGATCCTCCCGTCACCGTAAGGTATACGCGGAAATCATGGACCAGGTTCTCCGCCACATTTTCAATGGGATAATACAGGGAAAGGATATGCCGCCCTTCTGTCCAGGTCTCTGCCGGGC
>VSOD01000612.1 GCA_009774655.1 Lachnospiraceae bacterium | reverse complement strand
GATGGTCAAAGGCAGCAAAAATATAAGGATGATCAGGAAACTCATCCAGTGGCAATATAACAGCAGCACCGCTATCAAGCCTATACTAAGTCCGTTCACGATTATTTTCAGCATACCTTCAAAGAGTTCCTTAGACAGGATCTGCGTATCACGCCCGATCTGATTGTAATACGCCCCGCTGTCTTTTTTCTCAAACTCATCAATGGGCATGGCGTAAATGCTGTCAAAAACCTGCCTGCGCAATTCAAATTCACTGTCCAGCAACAGATTCGCCTTGCTGTTATCCGCAAACCAGGCAATAAACAAGGCAAGCAGCAGGATCAGTATATTCCTGAACACTGCCGCATAGATCAAGTCATTCTCCAGAAATGCGCCCGAGAGGCCGGCCATGCTCCATGCGATCAACGGCTGGGAAGATGCCGCAAGCAAGGCGGTCACCATGATCCGAATGGCGTTATCTCGATTTATAAAGACCGATAGAATCCTTTTCATTCCCGTTCCCCCTCCCTTTATCCATGCAAAGGGAAATAACCTTAATCCAAATCTTCCTTACTAAACACAGCGTCACATGCATCCAACGCAGTTTTTATATCGACATTATCATGAATTTCTATAATATCATGTGTTCTGGATAAAGAATACGTAACATTGAAGTACTGTCCCTTTTTCTCCTGTGACACGATCTTAAAGCTCGGAACAACAATAAAGGTAGACAGATCTATATGGACATTCCCAATATCCACACTCGCACTGTCATCTAAAAATCCGATCTGTATACAACAGCGCATAGCGCAACCGTAATAACTACAAGATTGATTCCAACTTGTTTTCTTCTCATATCTGTCTTCATATAAAATTTCTTTCCAAAAATGCATCCGCATTTCATATTGTCACCTTCCTGTCCCAGACAATATCAATCATAGCCGGAAAAAGGAAATGTTTTATAGAGTTATATATTATACCATATGAAAATGAGGAAAGGCCATGATACTGTTCCTTCCCTCATTCATCCATCAGAAAAATACTCGTGATTCAAATCACCTCGGCTAAACGCCGCAATTTACTTTTCTGCCAACATTATCAATTACGGCTTTTGCATTGGAAATTTTTGATGCGGCAGCATTGACATCCTCAAACAGCCATTGCGCTATACCATTTCCCCCATTACCAGCATTCGTACTTGCCACAGTATCATATACAGCCTTCATAAGCTTCCGATATTCTTTATATGTTTCACTCAAGGCATCCTCATCATACAGATCCACACCGGCAAACAGCTCTTTTACTTTTGATGTAACATTTCTATTCGTCGCCGAGCGCACCCCATGGCTGATAACTTCTCCGTTATCTATTCTCGCAAGCGTATCATCCAAACGCGCAAGCCACCCGGCGCCGACCACCGGGCCCAATTCCCTTAAGAACATTTCTCTCAGTTCAGCATACATTCTCCTGTCGTCTATTTTTCTCACATTATAATACTGATTTCGTGCTCCCTGATCGCCATCTTCCGTATGATCTATAAAATACTTCTCACCACTGTACCTCTCCTTCTCCGCCTGCACCATACTGTCCAAATACTCTTCCATGAACTGGTTGATAACTCCGGCCTGCTCTTGTGTCAGGTTTTTTTGCGCATAGCTGCTTACCATGTTGGATGCAATTCCCATAGACGCATAATCCTTATAATCCAGCGAACTTCCTTTTGTCGGCAGCATGGATATGGCATTCTTCATAACTTCCCTGCTTGCACTCAACTCCGCAGCCGTAAAAGTAACACCGTCTATATTGTAAACCGTATTGCTGCTGCCACTGTTATTGGCAACGCTTGTGACTGCCTTAATACCAACACCGGGCGCATTCATGAGCGCGCTGCGATCCATTTCGCAGATGTATGTAAACTGCTCTTTGTTCTTACGTATAGTCTCTAATTCCTCCGGCGAAACAGCTTTCATCGTTCCGGATGACACCGCTTTTAACTCCTTCTCGGTACAGCCGATCACTTTCTTGTTTACTGCATTGATCACGGTATGATTCTGTCTCACCAAACCTGTATTTGCATAATGAATTCCAATAGACATAAGCTAATCTCCTAACTGCTAAGCAAGTGGCCCTTTTTCAAAATGATATACTATTTGCCTGGACGTCGCTTTTCCACACTTTTTCGTTTTAAGAATCTTATTGTTTAGTATAGTACTATTATATATAGTACACCGATTTTTGTCAACCGTTTGTTGGTGTCATCGTTACCCGGGAGTTTAACACTTAATCATCTCAAAATATCCCGCAAAGCCAGGAATGGCTTTATTTTTTGTCAAATTTGAATTT
>VSOD01000611.1 GCA_009774655.1 Lachnospiraceae bacterium | reverse complement strand
CCTATTTTGACGGTTATGCCAGCGACTATAATATCTTCGATCTGGTTACTACGGGCGAGGTGATCCGGCAGATGTACCCGGCATACTATGATGCCTTTGAACGGCTGGTGCATGGAAACAGCACCTTCTTCGGCAACATGATGGTGACGTCCAAAGACCTGTATGACGAGTATGCGGCATGGCTTTTCTCCATCTTTGCGGAAGTGGAGAAGAAGATCGACGCCACACAGTACGATGATTACCATAAGCGGGTCTTCGGCTTTATCTCGGAGTTCCTGCTGTATGTCTGGGTGGAAGTGAAGGGACTGAAAGTCTGTGAATGCAAGGTGGGTATGACCACGGAAAAGTACGAGACGAGGCAGATGAAAGAACGGCTGTCAGAATTTTTCCGGGAGGGAGATCTGGCGGGTGCGAAGGCATATTTTCTGGGTGTTTTGGAGAAAAGGCCGGATGTGCTGATGGAAGCCTCGGATATCACCGGGGAATTGAAGCTGGCCATGCAGGTGATCGCAGTCTGTGAGCTGGAGCGGCAGGCATACGGCGAGAGTGTGATCGACAGGCTCAGGCAGTTTGAAGATCTGCTGCACTATTTCAGCGGTGTGAATGAGGCGGTCAATGCCTGTAAGCTGGGGCAGCTTGGTGAGCGGGAGATCGGTTTCCTGCGGGAGAACCGGGTGAGTGAGATTGCGGTGGAGGCTTCGGCAAGACTCTTTATTTCGGGGGAAAAAGAGCTGGCGGATATCACCGGCGCTCTTTTTCCTGTCCTTTCGGGAAGATGAGATCTTATTCCAACGCGGAAAAGGTCACTGACGGGTCTAAAACATTACCGGTCACTTTTCCCAGATAGAGAAGCCGGCCGTCTTTCGCATAGCGGAAGAAATGGCTGTTGTAGACGTAGTTGTCGCCAATGTTTTCGCCGGAGAGCAGGACGAGTTCTGTATAGTCGTCTTCCACATTCAGGTCGAACAGCGCGAGCTCACTCCAGATCTTTCCGTTAAGCTGCTGCCCTGCGGCATCGTCATCCCGGTCGGAGAAATCGACGTCGTTGATGATCAGGTGCGATATCGTACTGTAAGATTCGTCCTCATTGACGACTGTTTCCGGGGAAAAGAGGATGGTGTCTTCTGCGCCGTCACCGTTTAAGTCAAAAGCCGCGTCGGCGTCGTTCAGAAGTTCCCTGACTGTCCGGTCGGCATAGGCGTAGCCTGCGGCAAACCCCATATCGGCCAGGTCGGCGTAGGGAATGACAAACTCGATCGTTCCGGCGACATAAGGACCCAGTGCGTAGGGATCGCTGATAAAGGTGAGGCCGGAGGCAGACAGATACCATGCATCGTCGGCGTACAGCACGGATTCCAGAGAAACGCCCGCGAGCAGGTCTTCAGAAAACATCCGCATCTGATAGACTTCCGTCCCGGCCAGATCCTGATTATAGGCCAGCGTATCCGCGTGGAATGCATCGGCATCGTCGCTTAAGTCTGAGAAGGCGATCAGTTCTCCGGTCCGTGTATTGTAATTCACGCCCTGTGTACTGTAGTTGCCATGTGCTCCACCGGAAAATGTATAGTAGGTTATCGTGAAAGAGATGACATTACTGTCAGATCTTTGAACGCCAAAAGACATATCGTCATAATAGCTGAGAAATGCATAATCCAATTCCTCGGAGATATGGTATTCATAGCCTTCCATGGCCCATTCTTCGATTTCCGTGTCGGCCAGAAAAGAATCGATCCGGGAGCGGATGTCCGCATTGATCTTTTCGGCGGCATCTGCATTGTCCTCGATGGAAACAACAGGACAGGCATAGCTTGTGGTGCATAAGAGTGTGCCGTCATCGGCGGTCAGCTCCTCTTCCTCGCTTCGCATCTCGATCCGGACAGGAGACGGGAAAGTACTGACAGTTGTGTCAATTTCCGGATCAGCGGCAGACGCCCCTTCCGGCAGGGTGTTTGCGTCGGTGTCGTTATCCTCAGTTGTCTGCCCGTCCTTTTCGCCTGATATGGTATCCTCAGCTGTCTGCCCGTCTTCTTTGCCTGATATGGTATCCCCGCCTGTATCTGTACCGGTGTCTTGTTCTGTTTGCGGGGCTGCTTCCCCGGCGGTGTCGTTTTGGGCAGTGCCGGAACCGGATGGAGCAGAGGGGGCGGACGCAGTGCCGCAGGCGCATAGACTGCCGGAGAGCGCCGCACACAGCAGCAGCGGGCAGAGCGATTTTAACGGTAGTGTTTTTATTTTCTTTTTCATAAAGGACCTCCTCGTATAATAAGTTTGTAAGCAAGAAAAACAGCTTACAGACTTATTCTTTTTTATGTATAAATGGTAAGGA
>VSOD01000610.1 GCA_009774655.1 Lachnospiraceae bacterium | reverse complement strand
GTTTTGATACCAGGTCATGTGGTAGTAAAAGGTAGGAAATTCAAAGATACTTCCCATTCTCTTTAAGACCTCATAGGATTGCGGGGTAAGGATTTCCCCGAAAATTTCAGTGTGTCCGTCCGTAGGCTTCCAGAGATTAGTAATCATTTTCATTACGGTCGTTTTACCCGCTCCATTAGGGCCAAGGAAACCATAGATTTCCCCCTTTTTTATGTGAAAGTTTACATCACTCACAAGGGTTTTTCCGTCAATGATTTTGGTGAGGTGATTAGTTTGTAAAATATATGGCATTTTTGTTGCCCCCTTTTTGAATACTATTATAACGACACCGATTTTCAAAACTGTTGAATAAATCTTACAAATTTCTTTCATGCACTTAAAAAGACATTTTTTTGAGATTTACCGTGAAAACCGTTTTTTCGTATGGGGTACTGTCTAAGGTAATCTTTCCCCCAAGCTGCAAAGCTAAGTTTTTTGCGATTGTCAGTCCCAAACCGTTTCCCTGTATACTGCGGTTGCGGGAGTCCTCCATAGTGAAAAGCCTGTCAAATACACTGTCCGCAAAGGCTTTGTCAATCCCTTTCCCCTTATCGGTCACATCAATAAAAGCCGTTTTTTCATCTTCCCTCAAAGACAACCCTAAATATTTCCCGTCGGCTCCATAGCGGATTACATTAGAAATAAGATTGGATAAAATACGCTGCAAGGCTTGTCTTTCGCCTTGCACATAAACCGGGCGTTCCGGCACGTCAATCTCCACTTGAAAATCATTCTTTTGCAGAATATCGAAAAAATCCAGTACAGTTTCTCTGCATATTTCTGAAACATCAATTCTGGAAAGTTCAATATCCATATCGCCCGCTTCCAATTTCGCCAGAGTAAAAAACTGGTTGATAAGCTCCATGACCTCGATTGCCTTTTGTTCCGTTTTTTTCAGCATTTCCTCCGTGTCCGTTTTATTGATACGCATGATTTCCAAATATCCTAAAATGACCGTCATGGGCGTTTTAATGTCATGTGAGATATTGGAAAGCATTTTTTTGGAAGCAATTTCTGAACGGCGGTAATCCGCTTTTACTTTCTTATGATTTTCCAACAGGCGGTTTATCTGCGCCGCCAGTTCCATAAGTTCTTTGTTGTCGGTAAAAACCATGACGCTTTCGCCGCTGTCCATATCTATTGTTTCTTTTAGTTTCCCGCTGATTGTCCGCAGCTTTGACTGTATTCCGCTGTGAAAGGTGAATTGCTGATACAGGACAACCCCAACCAGAAGCGCAAGGCAAAGGGAAAGAAAAAATATAATTGTATGGTCGCTCATAACATATCTCCTAACTTGTAGCCTATTCCCCATACAGTAAGCACATAGCGGGGGTTGCGCGTGTCGTCCTCAATTCTGCTGCGTAGTCTGCTGATATGCACATTAACGGCGTTTTCATCTCCGTAATATGTGTCGTTCCAGACAAGGGAATAAATCTGCTCTTTGGTATAAACTTTTTTCGGGTTTTGCATAAGCAGTTTCAAAATATCAAATTCTTTTGCTTTTAGCTCAACAGGCGTTCCCTGTTTTGTAACAGTATAGTCGGATAGGTTCATCACCAAATCTCCGGCGTTCAGTATTATAGGGGCAGCAATGGGAGTATTATTGTCGTATTGGGTGGTTCTCCGTATATTTGCCTTTATCCGGGCTAAGACTTCAACCACTGAAAAGGGCTTTGTGATATAGTCGTCCGCACCCAATCCCAAGCCAAGGGTTTTGTCTGCTTCGGTATCTTTTGCGGAAATAATGATAACGGGAACTACGCTGCTTTTTCTAATGTGCTGCATAACCTCCATTCCGCTGATTTTGGGTATCATCAAATCCAACAGCACAATGCTGAACGTGCCGCTGTCAAATTGATTACAGGCTTCCTGCCCGTCTGCGACGCAAGCCACCTCGTAATTTTCCATTGACAGGTAATTTGCCAGCATTTCGCTGATTTCCGCGTCATCTTCGACTAACAGGATTTTATGTGTGTTCATTTTCTCTGCTCCTTTCTTCTTGCGTCTGCGGGCTTTTCTGCGTCCTTTGGTATCAGCCACATATACCCAAGTTTTGGAACGCCCGGTATACGGTTCTCGCTGCAAAGTATCTGTACCCGCCTTTCTGAAATGCCCCATTTTTCCGCTGCTTGCGGTGCAGACATATATTCCATAATTCCTCCGTCCTTTCTTCAAAATCTACCAGTATAATTATACGCGGACAGCCGAATAATAGCAAGTGTCTGATTGTGAATTATTTTGGCTAACTAATAGAACTGTATAGACATATCCAAAAGGAAAGGTGAACAGCAAAATGTAATAG
>VSOD01000061.1 GCA_009774655.1 Lachnospiraceae bacterium | reverse complement strand
GCTGTGGTATCCCGGCGCCAGAGGCGGCAGGGCGGTGGCAGACATTCTCTTTGGAGTATGTTCTCCTTCGGGTAAGCTGCCGGTGACTTTCTACCGTTCTCTGGAAGGGATGCCGGACTTTGAAGATTACTCGATGCAGGGAAGGACTTACCGCTATATGACGCAGGAAGCGCTGTATCCGTTCGGCTATGGGCTGACATACGGGGATGTGCGTGTGGAGCGGGCAGAGGTTGTCTCCCGGAAAGCGGATTCGCGGGATATGATACTGCGTGTGGAACTGGTGAATGAGGGCAGCTGTCCGACGCAGGATGTGGTGCAGATTTATGTGAAAGATACGGAGTCGGCAGATGCCACGCCAAATCCGTGTCTGTGCGCTTTCAAACGGGTTATGCTGCAGGCAGGAGAACGGTTAAGTGTTGAGGTCTGCGTGCCGGGAGAGGCTTTCCGGGTGGTCAATGAAGCGGGAGAACGTGTCTGGGGCAGTGGGAAATACAGATTTTACGCAGGCACCGGCCAGCCGGACCGGAGGACGGAGGAGCTTACAGGGAAGAAAAGCGTGGAGATTGATGTGGTGTTGCAGGAATTTGACGCTGAGCTCGAGTGATGAAAAATTTTAATCTGACTATTTTATGTGGTGGGCAATTTTCTACGTTGCCCGCCCTGTTTTGGTAATTCATATTATTTGATTTGGATAAAATAATCGTTGCCAAGAATGATGATAGAAACAAAAAAATGATTTAAGTTAAAAAGAGCAAAAGAAGGATTGATGAGTAACGACAAAGACGTTACAATAAATACGGAAGGAGATGAGTTTATATGGAAAAGACAGCAACGTTGAATTTAAGAGTAAACCCTGCTGTAAAACAACGGGCAGAAGCTGTATTAACGAGATTAGGTATTCCTATGTCAACAGCTATAGATATGTATCTTAATCAAATATCTCTGACAGGAGGAATACCATTTGCTGTTACTTTACCTAATACACCTTCTGTACTCAATGCGGATTTGATGACAGCGGAGGAAATCCATGCAAAGCTGCAGGAAGGTTATGATGATCTGCGGGCCGGCAAGGTGCAGAATGCAGCTTCAGCATTCAAGAAGTTCAGGGAGAATAATCAGGTATGAAGCAATATACAGTACGCATTACTGATAAGGCGCTGGCTGATATGGAAGAAATCTATCATTATATTGCGATACAACTTCAAGCACCGGAAAATGCAATGGGACAATATAATCGGATCGCAGAAGCCATTGAGGGGCTGCGTGTATTTCCTGAAAGAGTAAAACCCATGGAGTCCGAGCCGGAACGGTTTATGGGATTACGGCAATTAGTGATGGATAATTACCCGGTTTTTTATGTTATAAAAGACATGGAGGTTATAGTGACAAGAGTTCTATATAGTGCCATGGATATAAGCAGGAGATTGCTGGAAGGTAAAGTCACAGAGAAAAGATAAAGGTATACTACGCAGATGAGTAACAATAAAAAACATACATTTTTTCATATACATCACAAACAGGGAGGCCATGCGCAGAACATCGATCTGACCGAAGGCGCTATCGTTAAGAAGATCATTCAGTTTGCGATACCGCTTTTTCTCGGGCAGCTGCTGCAGCAGTTTTACAATATGGCGGATGCCTGGGTAGTGGGTAATTTTGCGGACAATAACAATTTCGCGGCGGTCAGTTCCGGGGGCAGCCTGACTTTTCTGATCATCGGATTCTTTAACGGGATCGCGGTGGGCGGCGGGGTCATCATCTCGCGGTACTATGGCGCCAGGGATTATAAAAGCGTGCAGAAGGCGATCCATTCCAACTTCCTGTTCGGCGTGGTATCCTCCGTGCTGGCCACAGTGGCGGGACTGCTCTTTATACCGACGCTGCTTACGTGGATGAAGACGCCGGCGGAGGTGATGCCTCATTCACTGTTGTATTTCCGCATTTATTTTGCCGGCGTGGCGACGGTAATTCTCTATAACATCTGCATGTCCATCATGCAGGCGCTGGGAGACAGTCTGCATCCGCTGTATTATCTGATCTTTTCCTCGCTGGTGAACGTGGCGCTGGATCTGCTTTTTGTGGCGGTGTTCCACTGGGGTGCAGGCGGCGCGGCAGTGGCCACGGTGATCGCTCAGGGGCTGAGTGTGTTGCTGTGTCTGGTGCGGATGTGCCGGGAGAAGGATGAGACCGTGCGCCTGGACCTGAAACGGCTGTTTGGCTCTCTGCACCCGCGGAAAGGAGCTGTATTTGGCGGTGAATCGCTTTTCCACAAGGATATTTTGCTGCAGGCAATCGGACAGGGGCTGCCTACCGGGATTCAGAATTCGGTGATCAGTATCGGTAATATCGTGATCCAGAGCAATGTCAATGCTTTCGGGGCTTATGCGATCTCGGGACATGGGGCCTATGCCAAGATCGAGGGCTTTGTCTTTTTGCCGATCATGAGTGTATCCATGGTGCTGCCTACCTTTATCAGCCAGAATCTGGGCGCAGGGAAACAGGACCGGGCCAAAAAGGGCGCGGCCTTCGGTATTCTGTCGGGAATGGTACTTGCGGAGCTGGTGGGTGTGGTAATCTATTTGTGGGCGCCTTATGCGCTGCGGTTTTTCGTGAATTCGCAGGATGCGGTGGAGTACGGTGTTATTCACGCCAGAACGGTGGCGCCGTTTTTCTTCCTGCTGGCGTTTTCTCACTGCGTGGCCGGTATTATGCGCGGGTGCGGTAAGGCATTCGTGCCGATGATCACAATGCTGTTGTTCTGGTGTGGCGTGCGTATTGTGTATGTGACGCTGGCAGTGCAGGTGTTCCCGGTGTTTAAGACCATCTCCTGGGCGTATCCGCTGACCTGGTCGCTGAGTTCGATCTTGTTGTTGATTGTGCTGTTGAAACTGAACTGGGGGAGCAGCGCAGGGCGGAAGACGGCGTCATGATTGTGCGGACCGGGTAAGACGAGCTGTGTTTACAGGCATCAGATTTGTTGTGTAGGGATGCATGTGTGATTGTCAAACAGGCATTGGAGGGGGATATATGATTTTATATCATGGCAGCAATGTGATTGTCGACCAACCTGAACTGGTTCAGCAAAATCGGTTTCTGGATTTTGGTTTTGGCTTTTATACCATAACGAACAAGAGCCAGGCGGTCAGCTTTGCTGATAAGGTCACAAAGCGCCGGAGAATGGGCCAAAGAGCGGTCAGCATTTACAAGATTGATGAGGCAACTGCCTTTTCAGAATGTTCGATTCTTCGCTTTGATAAACCGGATGAAGCATGGCTGGACTTCGTATCAAATCAGCGCTCCGGTAATTATGCGGGTGAAGTATGCGATTTTATCTTTGGGCCTGTGGCCAATGATGATGTGTACAGGACATTAACACTCTATACCGCTGGTATCCTGACGAAAGAGCAGACATTGGAACAGCTTAAAATCAGGAAGCTGTATGATCAGTTGGTATTGACTTCGGAGAAGGCATTGTCTTATCTGCACTTTATTGGTACAGTACCGGAGGAGGAATTTTGATGGCAGATAAAAAATTTGAAGCAACTTTGACCCTGCTTGTTCCGCAGGTTATCAATTTGATTTGTGAAAATTATCCGTTGGATGAAATGGCAGCATCAAGAGAGTTTTATGAATCAAAAGTCTATTCCCTGCTGGAGCAGGAGGACACAAAGCTATGGCATTTCAGCCCCCTTACTCTGTTCAATATGTTTGATGAGGAAAAAGCGACAGGGGATTTTCGTATGCCAGAGGAGACGTAACTATGAGCAGACAAGGTGAGTTTCTCATTTACTGTGTGGAAATCTATAAAAACGCCAGACATTTGACGGGCAAACAGGTGGCCGGACTTTTCACCCGCTATCAAATATGGGAGTATGTGTATTCCTGCTTTGAGGCTCTGCATACTACGGGAGCCAACTATATCGTAGAGGACATAGATCTTTATATTGCGGCAAGACAGCCGTCCGTGGACTGACTCTGATCGAATAATGCTGCCTGCAAAACCTGCCAAATTTCCCTGCGGCTATTGTCTCAAGGCTATGATTGTATGGAAAGTACCCGAAGCATTATCATAATACATTTGTAAATTTCCATGATATTGTTTCACAACTTTTTTTATGCTTTTGATTCCGAATCCGTGTCTGGCGTTGTCTGACTTATGAGATAGTGGAAGTCCGTCTTTATCATATATGGGAGCGTTTTGACAGGAATTTATTATTACAATAACGATAAAAGGAGAATTTTCCTTTTTCCGTACCGTAAGCTCAATAAAAGAATCAGGGATATTTTCTGCTGCATCTATCGCATTATCCAATAAGTTGCAGAATAATGATGTTAAATCGTGCTGGTAAATAGTCCGCACGGTGCCGCTTCTGATATCGGCATGGAAAATAATATGTTTATGATCGCATCGCCGTTGATAGCGGCAGAGGATTGCGTTCAGCATTTCGTTATCGCAGATTTTGGAGGCTTCCTTCAGGTCAGAAGATTCCAGGAGTTGACGGATATAGGCATTTATTTGATCCTGATCACCTTTTTCATTCAGCAGTTTAATGGATTGAAGGTGTTTTTTTATGTCGTGGATCAGGATGCTTTGATTTTCGTTCTGTGATAGCAGCAGTTCATAATATTCGGCGGAATCGGACTCTTTCTGCAGCGATAATTGCAGTTCGGTGAATTCTCTGCTTTTTCTCTGATTGTACTGGTTGATCGCAAATACGAACAGGTTCGTCATAATAGGAAAAACAGAGCAGATTGTCAACATAAAATCGACAGGCGGGGCAAAAGACGATGCTTCGCCAATCGCGAGGAAGGTAAACATAATAGAAACAGAGGAAACAGGGATTGGCATTAAAAGAAGTTCGGGATGAAGGTATTGTCTCTGTTGCGCCTTTTTTGTTTTGAGAAAATAAATAAACGAGTAAATGAGCGCAAAATAGACAATTTTGCTGAAAGCTGCATAAAAAACCAGTCCATTGCCTGTTTCCAAAGGAAAATGCGGAAAGAATCCAGATATAATTCTAAAGACGGTAAATTCAGATATCTCCCGAATTGCCGTAAGTACAGCAGAATGGAAAAATGCCGGTAACATCTTAAGCTGAAACATGGTATAAAGAATGATCATGTTAAACGCAAAAAAGCCGATGACATTGATCCATGCCTGTCCGGGCAGGGAAAGAAGAAACAATATGGTATAAGAAATGCTTATGAACGCCAGCCTTATTTTACCGCTGTATGAGGGGATAAAAAGACTGGATGTGTATTGCCACAATATCACGGCCTCTGTAAAAAGGCTGAAAAGACTAAAAGGAAGCAGTGCGATACGTTCCATAGATTTCACCTCATACTTTCCAGATACAGCAGATAAGCATTTTTAAAGGCACTGTATTTTCTACGGGTCAGGTAAGCGGTAATTTGCTGGTCTGATAAATGTATGGTGGAATGATCGAAGTCCACTACATGTTCGAAATTAACAATAAAACTGCGGTGCGTCTGAAAGAAGCTGTTTTCAGGGAGCTGTTTCAGCCAGTGATCCATCGTATGAATCGAGTTGAAATCCTGCAGGGTAGTATGTACGATCACTTTGCGCCCCTGAGCCTCTATGGCGATGATCTGCGAGGTGAGAAGCGAGTATACCCCCTGTTTGGTTTCCACAGGGATTTTGGCAGTGATGGAATTGTAACAAATCAGGGCATCCTTCATATTACGGAAAAGACGCTGTTTGTCCAAAGGTTTGGAGAGATAGCGGAACACGTCAAAGCGCATTGCATCGTCTAAATATTCACTATAAGAGGTGATAACAAAGATCAGGACATTTTTGTTTGCCTTTTTTAATTCATTTCCTACATAGATCCCGTTCATACCGGGCATCTCGATATCCAGAAAAACAATATCTTTTTCTTCTTGATCTGCCAATAAAGATTCACCGCAGGTAAAGGAATCCAACTGTGGACATTTTAAATGGTTTGATTTAAAGTAGGATTCGATATATCTCTGTAATTGCTCAATCATCAGCGTGTCATCGTCACAAATCAGAATACGCATGTTCCACCTGGCCCTCTATTCTCTGCTGTCTGCCTATATCTTATCACATAGAATTCCCAAATGCAAAAATCGAATTGACCAAAAACAGATGTTAAATGTCGTTTGAGGCAAAAAGGGTTGAACCCGTGACGGAAATAAAGATAATAGGAAACAGATTTTGATCATATGACAAAGTGAGGGTGAGCACATGGCAAAGAAATCAGTTACAATCATTATTATCTTGACTGCATTATTTAATCTCTTTTTTTTCCTGCGGATCAATAACAGTTCGGCAGAAAAATTGTTAATGGATAAGGCCGTCATATATTTTCATTTTCATCTGTATACGGATGACAGGGTTGAACCGAAGGATGCATTTTTAGAAAAGATCAAAGATTTTTCAGCAGAAAACGGAGTGGAGATAGCGCAATACAGTTTTTGGAGTTCCGATAAGATAGATATCTATTCTACGATGGGAGATAACTATAGAGAAATATTATCTTTACCGGACTTTATTTTTAACAGAGATATAAAAGTACATGATTTTGAAGAGCTTTTAGACGTCGGATTTAAAAATGTATTATATGTGGATGCGGATGATATGAATCTCATCGAAGACCTGGCTGAACAGCTCAAAGACTATTGTGAAATTGATTATACGGAAACGGGATTCAAAAATCCTGTCCTTTCATTGGATGTCTCTTTTTTTTCGATCATTTGTTTTTATATTTTGGCGCTTGTTTTGATCCTGTTTTTCTATTATTCGGTCAGCCAAAGAACTTTAGCTGTTCATCATTTATGGGGTTATACGGATGCTCAGATTTATCGCGCCTTAAACAAGCCTTTTTTTAAGGCGATGCTTTTGACTATGGTTTTGAGTAATCTGGTTATGGGTGGAATTCTATACAGATCTTTCTTTTTCGGTCTGCGGCATTCCGGTCTGCTGCCTGCAGTTTTTACTGCAATGTTAAAATTAAATACAGCTGCAGTTTTCGTAATATTTATGCTGTCGATTCCTTTGTTTCGGGTATTGTGTACTGTGACAGATCATAACCGCAGAAAAAGAGGATTGACCAAAATAATGGCTGTATCTTATTTTTCACGAATTTTGCTGGTTTTATTGCTTATTTTTTTGTGTGAGCAGTTTTTTTACCAGAATATGAAATTAAGAGAAAATCTGGATGGCCTGCCGTTGTGGGAAAATGCCAGGAATCTTTTTAACGTATATGAATCATATTATCTGGATAACCTTGCGGCGGAGGGGATACTCGACGATAAAGTTTTCCGGATATATCAGGAATTGAGCGATCTGGATAAAGTATTTATTATGGACACGCTTAATTTCGAACGGCCGGGTACAGAGAATTTTGCTGCAAAAGACCCGGAAGATATTGAGTATAGTTATAAATTAAACGTAGAAAGAACAGAAGATTTATATACCCCTCACGGGAAAAATATAACAGTAGACGAAAATTATTTAAAAAGGCATACGATCAGATCGGTAGATGGAAAAGACGTTATTGATCTGATAGATCAAAAGGATAATGTCCTGAATCTATTAGTGCCCTTAAAATTTAAGGAATATGAAAATACGATAGAAGAATCCTTTAAAGAGTGGTTTCATTTTCACAAAATGGAAGTTGCGAATATATATAAAGAAGCCAGAGGACAGGATGAAATCGAAATAGATATAGATGATCTGGAAATTAATATCATCTATATAGAAAACAGTCAGAATCTTTTTACCTATAACTGCTACAGCGGCGATCAGTTTAACAGAATAGAAGATTCGATCATTACCGTATATACAGGAAATGTCGATCCTTCTTTTCTGGCTGTATGCTTCAGGAGGTATATCTTTTTAGAGGCTGATGATGAATACAGCGCGCTGAAAGAGATCAGGGCTGTATCGCAAAAATATAATGTCACTGAATTAAATAAGGTCGCATCAGTCTATGACCAAAAGGGGGAAGAGATCAGAATTGCAGAAGCCGGTAGAAACAAGCTGATCTTAAATATGATATTGATGGTTTTGCTTTTGGTGATGTTTATGACCGCGATAGTATATGCCTGGTATAAAGCCTTTTTTCCGACGATCACGATAAAATATTTACACGGACACAGTTTCCGGCAGATATATGGGCGTTTGATCTTATTCAATTTGTTTGTGAATGTATTTGCGTTATTTCTGGCGGGGATCGTTTCTAAAAAAATGTCATTTTATATGATTATACTTTGTGTTGCGATGTCGGTTATGGATTATTGCCTTTCCAGGATCATAAGCAGGTGTTTGTGTGTAAAAGGTGAGAGGCAGTTCACAAAGGGCGATGTATCAGGCTGATGTTGGATAAGATTTAAGTCACATAGACAGGTAACGGCATTAGAAATTTCGGTTACTATCGCTGCAGTGTCAAACTTCCGAGTCAGGAGAAAGGAATGAATTTGTCTGTATTACAGGCGAAAGATATCCCAGGCCGCTTTACACTTGATATTACCTGATAGATTGCATATAATGAACTTAGCCAGTACAGCTAACGCTGCTGGCTGAGTTTATTATATTGAAAAAGGAGAAATACATGGCAATCATAGGATTTTCACTGATGGCAATGGTGATCTTCTTTCTTGACCTGCTGATCAAGGATCATATCGAGCGGTCGAGAAAGGAAGGAGAGGAGAGGGCGGTCTGCGGCGGCCGGCTTCTGATCCGCAGATATCATAATAAAGGCGCGATGCTGGATGCAGGAGAGCGAAGAAGCGATCTGGTGGCAGCGCTTTCGGTGGCTTTGACGCTGGGGCTGACGGTGCTTTTCGTGCTGACCTTTTCCTGTAAGGGGAGTAAGACTCTTAAGGCGGGACTGGCTCTTCTGCTGGGCGGGGCCTACAGCAATACCTATGACCGTCTGGTACGGAAATACGTGGTAGATTATGTGAGTTTTCCGGTGAAAAATGAGAAGATCAGGAATGTTGTGTTCAACATTTCCGATTTCTGTATTATGATCGGGGCGCTTTTGATGGTGCTGGGAAGCGGAGAGAAGTAGCAGGTCTGAGAGAAACAAAGGGGTACGCAGAATGAAAAAATACAACATGCTCACAGATAAACCGGGCAGGTCACTGTTCTTCTTTGCCCTGCCCATGATACTGGGCAATCTGTTCCAGCAGTTCTATACTACGGTGGATTCCATCATCGTGGGACAGTTTGTGGGGGAGGATGCGTTGGCGGCCGTGGGGGCGTCCTATTCGCTGACCACGGTGTTTATCATGATCGCCATCGGCGGCGGGATCGGCGCCAGCGTGATCACTTCCCAGTATCTGGGCGCGGGGCTGTACCGGAAGATGAAGACATCGGTTTCCACGGCGCTGATCACGTTTCTTGTACTCAGCCTGGTGTTAAGTGTGATCGGGCTTTTGGGAAACCGGGCGATTCTTATCGGGCTGAACACGCCCGGCAATATCCTCTCCGATGCCGTACTCTATCTGGAGATTTATTTTCTGGGGCTTCCTTTTTTATTTATGTACAATATTCTGTCCTCCATATTCAACGCTCTTGGCAATTCCAGGACGCCTCTTTACCGGCTTATTTTTTCTTCGGTGCTTAATATCGGGATGGATCTTGTGATGGTGCAGACGTTCCATCTGGGCGTGGCGGGCGTTGCCATCGCCACAGTGATCGCACAGGGACTTTCCGCGGTGATTTCCTTCTGTCTGCTGCTGCGGCTTCTTGGAACTTACAGGGATGAGACGAATACGAAAACTGTGAATGCGGGGGAAGGGAAAGCGGAAGCAGACGGTACAGAAGCGAACAGTACAGAAGTGAACGGTACAGAAGCGCGGAATGCGGAAGAGACGGATGCAGGGAAAAGAAAGCTCTACGATTTCGCCATGCTGGGCAATATGATCAAGGTTGCGATTCCCTCCATGGTACAGCAGTCCATTGTCTCCATCGGTATGCTTCTTGTCCAGTCCGTGGTAAACGGCTTTGGTTCTTCGGTGCTGGCGGGTTACACGGCGGGGATGCGGATCGAATCGATCTGTATCGTGCCGATGATCGCTACGGGGAATGCGGTGTCCACTTTTACGGCCCAGAATCTGGGTGCGGGACAACCGGAGAGAGTGCGCAAAGGATATGTGGCGGGCGTGCGGATGGTGGCATCCTTTGCGGTGCTGATATGTCTGATCCTCACAGCCTTCCATGGGCCGATCATCAATGCCTTTCTGGAGGAAGGAAGCGATGCGGCGGCCTTTGCTACGGGAAATGATTACCTGACTTTTATCGCCTTTTTCTTCGTCTGTATCGGCATGAAGGCCATTACGGACGGGGTGCTTCGGGGCGCAGGAGATGTGGTGGTCTTCACCCTTGCCAATCTGATCAATCTCGGCATCCGGGTATCTTTTGCCTTCGGCTTTGCCGGCGTGATCGGTGTGGAGGCCGTCTGGTTTGCGGTCCCCATGGGCTGGACCACCAATTTTGTGATCTCCTTTATCCGCTATCTGTCAGGGAAGTGGAGCCAGAAGAAGCTGATCAAAGTATAGCGCGGTCTCAGGGTGTAATGACCGTTCCGTTTTTTCCTTTCAGGGCTTCGGTCACCGTGCCAAGTGAAGTAATCAGGACGCGGCCGGCAGGATTTTTCTCCAGATAGGCGATGGCTGCCTCGATCTTCGGCAACATGGTGCCGGCTTCGAACTGGTTCTGTGTCATAAGCTCTCTGGCCTGCGCTGTGGTCATGGAGGAGAGGGCTTCCTGGTCCGGTGTGCCGAAATGCCGATAGACGCAGGGGACGCCGGTGAGGATGATCAACTCGTCGGCCTGCAGTTCGCCCGCCAGTTTGCCGGCAATGGCGTCCTTCTCGATCACTGCGGAAGCGCCCTGCAGGGCATGGCTCTGTTCGATGACCGGAATACCGCCGCCGCCGCAGGCGATCACTATCTGACCGGCATCCGACAGCGTGCGGATGGCGTCAATCTCCACAATATCAATGGGCTTCGGCGCTGCCACCACACGGCGGAATCCTTTGCCGGGCTTCTCTACTACATAATTCCCCTTCTTGACTTCAATCTCGGCGTCTTCCGCGGACATATAGCGGCCGATCACTTTAGTCGGCTCGTAGAAGGCCTCGTCGTAAGGATCCACAGTCACCTGCGTCAGGATCGTGCTGACGGGCCTGGAGATACCGCGGCCAAGCAGTTCCGCGCGCAGGGCGTTCTGGATGTCATATCCCACATATCCCTGACTCATGGCGGAGCAGACGCACATCGGCGCGGGGGTATAGTCGATATAGACCCGGCGCAGCTCGGTCATGGCCTTGTGGATCATGCTGACCTGGGGGCCGTTGCTGTGGGTGATGGTAAGCTGATAACCTGCCTCCACCAGATCGGCCAGTGCTCCGGCGGTGATCTTTACGGCGTCACGCTGTTCTAAAGTTGTGTATCCGAGTGCTTCGTGTCCCAGTGAGACGACGGCTTTCTTTTTGCTCATAATATCCTCCGTATATGTGTTTCAAATGTCTTTGCAGCAGTTTCAAATGTTTCGGCATCGGTTCACAGATTCTCCCGGATGCGGATATCGATATTGACATAATCATTCTCCACGGCCGGAAGTTCCCCCGTAGTCAGATAGGTAAAAAGGATAGACAGGGGTTTATGTCCCTGCACAAAGGGCTGCTGGCAGATGGTAGCCGCTATCAGGCCGTTTTCCAGAAATTCGCGGGTGGTGTCCACCATGTCGTTGGTGATGACGGTGATCTGTGCGGCGCGCCCCGAATCCATCACGGCGCGGCAGCCGCCGTAAACGCCGCCGGCGGTAAAGTACAGTGCATTGATCTCCGGATGTCTGCGCAGCATATCTGCGGTCAGATCATAACTGCGGGACTCGTCGTCACTGTTGTTGACAGTCTCCACGATCTGAATGCCACCGTAGGTTTCGGTCACATGACGGAAGCCTGCTATACGCTCGGTATGACACAGCACATTCATGGAGCCTGATATGATGCCCACATGCACACTGCCATCGGCCGCGCCGCCTGTCATCAGATGCATCAGGCCGCCGGCCGTCTCGCCGGAACGGTAGAAGTGGCAGCCCACGTAGGCGAGCCGTCTGGCATTCTCGATATCGGTATTTAAGGTTACGACCGGAATCCCCCGGTCGTGCAGGGCGTCGATTTTCTCACGGACGGCATTGTCATTGTAAGGAGAAATAGCCAGTCCGCTGATTTCCTCGGCCACCAGCTCGTCGATGGCCTCCAGCTGTCGGTTCAGGTCGTACTCTGTCTGTCTGATCAGGACGGAACAGTTGTAGCCTTCCAGTTCCTCCGCCTTGTCGCGGACACCGGCCAGGATATCATCATAGAAAACGGTATCCCGTCCCAACAAAACAACGCCCAGCTTCAGATTTTTCTTCTGGGCGGCGAGAACGATGCCGGCTTTGTTGGGCTTATAGTCCAGCGCCTGAACGATTTCCAGTATTTTTCTTTCTGTCTGCGGGTTGACGGAGCCGCGGTGGTTCAGCACCCGGTCCACCGTGCCGCGGGATACGCCGGCCAGGTCGGCGATTTCTTTGAGCGTTGCCATAACGGGAATCCTTTCCGAATTCGATTACGCATACAGCGTAGCATAACGGGGTAAGCAAGTCAATCCCTGTACTGATGGGGATTCTCTTGATGGCTTGGACTGGGCGGATTTCGTAACAGGAAAACAGGAGAAGGAACTGTTATGATAGGACTAATAACCAAATTTAGCGCACTTATTTTGTGTATATTTCCGAAATTTACAGAAATCATTATATGGACTTGATTTTCTTACTGACTAATATTATTATGAAGATATCAAATACGTGCACGTGCACGGTCGGCGCTGCGGACATAGGACGGCCGCCGGACCGGGCAGGATACTGTGAGGAATCTGACGCTGTGGAGCGGTTGCAGCATCAGCCGGCAGAAGGCGCGAAGGAACAGTAAATGAATCATGAGGAAACAGGAGGGTTACCATGCTGTATATTGGGGTGGATTTAGGAACCAGTGCCGTGAAGCTTCTTTTGATGGAGGGCAGCGGTAAGATTGTGAATATCGTGTCGAAGGAGTATCCGTTATTCTTTCCGCATCCGGGCTGGTCGGAGCAGAAGCCTGAGGACTGGTATGAGCAGAGTATGGCAGGCATCAAGGAGCTGATCGCCGATGTGGATAAGAGTCAGATCGCGGGTATCAGCTTCGGCGGACAGATGCACGGACTGGTAATTTTGGACGAGAATGATCAGGTGATCAGGCCGGCTATTCTGTGGAACGACGGCAGGACCGCGGAGGAATGCGATTATCTGAATAACGTGATCGGTAAGGACAAACTTTCGGCTTACACGGCGAACATTTCCTTTACCGGCTTTACCGCGCCGAAGGTACTCTGGGTGAAAAATAAAGAGCCGGAGAATTTTGCAAAGATCAAGAAGATCATGCTGCCGAAGGACTACATCGCTTATAAGTTGACCGGCGTTCATTGCACGGACGTGTCGGATGCGTCCGGTATGTTGCTGTTTGATGTGAAAAACCGCTGCTGGTCAAAGGAAATGTGCGAGATCTGCGGCGTAAAAGAAGAGCAGCTGGCGAAGATCTTCGAGAGTTATGAGACGGTGGGAACAGTGCTTCCGGAGATCGCAGAAGAACTTGGCATTCCTGCGACGGTGAAGGTGGCAGCCGGCGGCGGCGATAATGCTGCTGCGGCAGTGGGCACAGGCACCGTGGGTGACGGTATGTGTAATATTTCGCTGGGTACCAGCGGCACCATCTTTATCTCTTCGGATAAGTTTGGCGTAGACAAATTCAATGCGCTGCACGCGTTTGCCCATGCGGATGGTCATTATCATCTGATGGGGTGTATGCTGAGTGCGGCTTCCTGTAATAAATGGTGGATGGATGACATCATCGGCACTACGGATTATGGTACGGAGCAGAAGGATATCACGGATGACAAGTTGGGTGAGAACCATGTGTACTTCCTGCCTTATCTGATGGGAGAGCGTTCTCCGCATAACAATCCCAATGCCAGAGGCACTTTTATCGGCATGACCATGGATACCACCAGAGCGGATATGACACAGGCGGTTCTGGAGGGTGTTGCTTTTGCACTGCGTGATTCTCTGGAAGTTGCCAGATCTCTGGGCGTTAAGATCGAGCGGACGAAGATCTGCGGCGGTGGTGCCAGGAGTCCTCTGTGGAAAAAGATGATCGCCAACATCATGAACCTGAAAGTGGACGTGATCGAAAGCGAGGAAGGCCCGGCCATGGGCGGCGCCATGCTGGCAGCGGTAGCCTGCGGCGAGTATGCAAATGTGGAAGAAGCGGCGGCTAAGATCGTAAAGGTAGTGGATACGGTAGAGCCGGATGCGGCGCTTGTGGAGAGATATGAGGCGCGGTATCAGCAGTTTAAGCAGATCTATCCGGCTTGTAAGGAGCTGTTCGATATCATTCAGTAACGGTTTTTGCAGATTTGTGTCTGTACTGTCCGGGCGGAGTGAGACGAAACCGGCATGGAATGCGGAGATAGTGCATGATAAAAAGTACATCATAAAAAGCACACCATATAAAGAGTGCA
>VSOD01000609.1 GCA_009774655.1 Lachnospiraceae bacterium | reverse complement strand
CGGCTATATGATACAGATCGTCACGGATGTCCGCATGCAGACCGAGTATATAGAGATGTGGGGGATGCTGGATAACGGCTATTTCTTTATCCTGCGCAGCGCTCTGGAGAGCATTCAGGAGAGCGTGGCCATATCTAACCGCTTCATGGCTTATGTGGGCTGTATTGCGATCTTTGTGAGTATCCTGCTGGTGATCGGACTGGCCAACCGCATTACCAGACCGATCATGGAGCTGGCCGGGATCTCTGAAAGGATGAAGCATCTGGACTTTAATGCGAAGTACACGGGGGATGACAGGACGGAGATCGCCATTTTGGGTAACAATATCAACGAGATGTCGGAGGTGCTGGAAACTACGATCTCCGAATTGAAGACAGCCAACAATGAACTTCTCAAGGATATCGAGAGGAAAGACCAGATTGACGAGATGCGCAAGGAGTTTCTCTCCAATGTGTCGCACGAGCTGAAAACGCCGATCGCCTTGATACAAGGGTATGCGGAAGGGCTGCGGGAAGGGATCAATGACGATGAGGAGAGCAGGGAATTTTACTGCGATGTGATCATAGACGAGGCGGCCAAAATGAATATCATGGTCAAAAAGCTGCTGACCCTCAACCAGCTTGAGTCCGGCAATGAAGTCGTGAGCATGGAGCGGTTTGACATTACGGCGCTGATCAAAAATTATATTGCGTCCTCGGATATTCTCCTGAAGGAAAGGGATATCTCGGTGCGCATGGAAGACTATGAGGCAATCTATGTCTGGGGTGATGAGTTCAAGGTGGAGGAAGTGTTCATGAATTATTTTACGAATGCGATCCACTATGCGCAGGATGAAAAGATCATAGACGTCAAACTGTGCCGTATGGGGCAGCAGGTTCGTATCTCCGTGTTCAACACCGGCAGCCCGATTCCGCAGGACAGCATAGAGCATATCTGGGAAAAGTTTTATAAAGTAGATAAGGCCCGTACAAGGGAGTATGGCGGCAGCGGTATCGGGCTGTCCATCGTCAAGGCGATCATGGAATCCATGAACCAGAAGTTCGGCGTGGTCAATTATGAGAACGGTGTGGAGTTCTGGTTTATGCTGGATGTTGCGTAGGACGTTTTTACCGGAAATAAGGATCGATAAAATGCTGTGAGGTTAGTTGAAGAAAAGGTTTGTCAGATGCGGAATATTAAGTTATAATAGAAGTCGGTACGGCGGCCTGCTGTAAGTCTGTATGCCGCAGGCCGGAATTTTTCAGATTTTAAATGGTGATGGGAGAATAGACGTGAGAAGAGTGGGAATATTTCTGTGCGGTATCACGGCGGCAATCTGCATGACGGGCTGCGGTTCGATAATGCCGGATCTGACAGAGGAGGAAACGGAGATCATTTCGGAATATGCATCGGGAGTACTGTTGAAATATGACAGAGTATACAGGAGCAGGCTGATGGATATGTCTGAATATGAAGAAGAGGAGAATAAGAAAACAGAGCGGGAAGCGGCGAGGGCTGCCGAGCAGGAACGGCAGGAGGCGGCGGAAGCGGAAGAGAGCGCATCCGAGGAAGAAAGTACGTCAAATGGCACGAAAGTGATAGATGCCAGTCAGGATGAAGAAACACCGGCACCGCCCGCTACGATAGAAGAATATTACGGGATCGAGAATTTTACATTTCAATACAGCGGGTATGAACTGGTAGAGTCTTACCCTTCCAACACGGAAGAGGAAATCTTCTTTGCAATGGATGCCACGGAAGGCATGCAGCTGCTTGTCCTGAAATTCACGGTTTCCAATGCAGGCGCGGCGGAGCAGGAGATTGACATGCTGGGATACGGGGCGAGATTTAAGGTGTCTGTCAATGGCGGCTCCAGTGAGAATGCTCTGTCTACCATGCTGCTGAATGATCTGCAGACTTATAAAGGCGTGGTTCCGGCCGGTTCCGGCGTAGAGCTGGTCAGCATTGTGGAAGTGCCGCAGTCGACTGCGATCGAGACGATTGATTTTGTATTGCGGGGAGCAGAGGGCAACGCTGTGATAAATCTGCAGTGATATGATGGTGGAATGCGCATAGACAGTGCACATAACAGTACTTTTAAAGGGTACGGACGAACGATATTCGATGGTTTGTCGGTGCCCTTTTTCGTTTCTTGTAAAAAAAATGAAAAAATTATCAAAAAAGCTGTTGACAATAAGAAAAAGGGGTGCTATACTCAGATACGTTGCTGAGGACAACAGAGAAACAAAGCGAATCAGCAGCACACATACATAATAGAAAGTATGTAACAGCACCTTGACAAATAAACAGTAATGCAACCCTGAAAATTCAAGAGAAAAAATTCTTAAAGATTTTTCAGAGAGT
>VSOD01000608.1 GCA_009774655.1 Lachnospiraceae bacterium | reverse complement strand
ACCTATTTCACATAGGCATACATCGCTTCAGCACAATCGGTCACCCAAAAGCACTGGATGCTTGCTACGGAGCTCACTGGCGATTACTCCGACCAGACTTTCACTGGCAAGCTGTTGACAGCTTGCAGAACACACGACTTTCACCCGTTAGATTACTGCCCATGCTGGGCAAACAAAACCGCCGGGACATATTTTCTATGTCTCAGCGGTTTTCTGATCTTGTTATATTGTTCTTTATATCCCTTCATAACTTCAAATCTGCCTAAATGTTACAACTCATTTTTCCGGCGCTGTATCGGCAGTGTCAATGTCATCACGAACACCATCAGCAGTACTCTGACGGTATTCCTGTCCCAGTTCTTCCGCCAAATACACATCACTCATACAGTGCAGATCGGAAACACCATCCCGAAGCAGTGGATAGACCTCGGAATGATAGAAGAAGTCCAGCGCCGCATCCAGAGAGATGTCCTGCTGACTGGCAAAGCACTCGATCACACGGCTGTATTTTTTCTGAAGCAGAATCGGATTTGCGTTCATACCATTTCGCTCCCTTCAAAGTGTAAAAACTCCAGTGCTTTCTCTGTACGGAAACAGATTTGCAGATTCGGCTTTTCATAGCGCAGGCGCTCAATCGCTTCCTTCTTGTCAATCAATCCGTCAAAAAACAGTTCCACAGTATTAAACACCTTATCGTTGGCAACACCACCAGCCACAAGATCATAGTCTGTTGTATCTTTTCCTCTGCGGCAATTTAAAATAAAATCCAGCCAGTCCTCAGAATAGGAATCGAATTTCAACGTTTTCAACTCAGCTTCCCGACCCTCATCAAACACATATCGGGAAATGATTCCGTCTCTCCCCCGGCGTTTAAACTTGCCGCACCACTTCAACGCCTGCGCATACATAGGAGTGACATAAAAGCCACGTCCAAAATCCACATTAGGGCGGGAATGTGTCAAATCCGGCTCTGCGATTTCCAGATAAGAACCATGATAGAGAATCATACCTGCTGCTTCACGTCTTTCCGGGCACATTTTCATACCTCGATACCCCTTTCATTCATCACATCAAGAAGCTCGTCTACGATATATTCCCGGCTCTGGGTGTGCAGAATCTCATATTCCGGTACGATGTAACCATGCAAAATATCGCCCTTTTCGGTAAATGCCCGATAGACCCGTTCTGCACCTACGCCCAGTTTTGCCGCAACATTTTCAATACAGAATACGGCAAATTCCAGTTCTCTGGAGTTTTTGATTTTCCCGTCCGGCATCATAAGCTGTCCTTTCCTTACTTTCTTTGTAACTTACCGCCATATCCTCACCTCTGCACAAACTTCCAGGCAAAAGCGCAGTGTCTACAACTTTGCAATCACCATATCATAAGATTGTTATTTAAGCAATCATAAAAGACGAAATCAACCTCGCCGTCAGGTTTCCTATAGGAAAGATTTTCATCCTTCTATGTAATATGAAAGCGGACGAATCGAAAAAAGAACAATATATACAGCGATTCCAATTATCAAAATTATTAGAAAAATCAAAAACATTTTCAGCAGCTTATTTATCATATATTTCTCACTTCCATGACGCACTGGCTGTTCCAACAGCATTACAATATATCGTGCAAGTATTATTAAAGCTTTGTATTGTTAGATGAAGATCGTCAATGCCTATATTCAATTCCCCCGAAAAAGTATTTCTAACACGTGCATTATATGCCGGAGAACCTAAACTCGAACTGGTATTTGTTATATTCCAAGTCCATGAGTCATACGAACCATATGCATCGACAGGAGTGGATGTAGAACCATCAGTTCTGAAAACACCGATAGATCTTAATTCAATAACCGTCATACCTAAAACATTTTCGAGACTCATCGTTGCAGTTATCGTTCTTTCATGAATAGTTTTCCGTGCATTCGGCGCAAATTCAGTCTGTAATCTTAAAACCAGATTCTCACTGATTGGAATAACTTTTTCTTCTCCAATCTCCATGTTAGAATCTTTTAACGATTCCTTTGCACGGGTCAGGTTTTCCTCAAGATGGATAACTTCGTCTTCAGTAACATCGTATTGTTCTGCAAATTCTTCAACAGTAAGGTGCTTGTCTGTATTCTTTAAAGGTGATGCATATACCGTTGTTGGTAAAGTAAAAATTATTGAGACTGCAAAAACAAAACTCATAATTTTTTTAATCATAGCTCAAAATCTCCTTTATTTTGTATTAAATGTATATAGTTCCATTTTCTTAATTCTATTAATTATCTTGTGAGTAAAAAGTTTGTGTCGTTTAAGAAGCCCATGAACCCCAGTAAGTTCCAGACTCATCCTGCTGTTCT
>VSOD01000607.1 GCA_009774655.1 Lachnospiraceae bacterium | reverse complement strand
TTGATACACCATCCCCCGGTATTTTTTTTTCTTTTTCCTTTTTTGTTGGTCTTAAACTTTTTTCGCATTTTTTTGCATTTATATCTTTAATCCCCCCCCCCCATTCTTTCCGGCCGTATGCCCTACAGCATGCATATCATCTGTTATCGAATGAGATTCCCCGGCAGAAACAAACGCTGGATTTTTTGTGCAGGCTGTATCAGCACTGTGACCGTTGCGGTTATCTGCCGGACGCCGCCGCAAAGGCGCGCTCCCTGTGCCTCTGCAGCCGGTTCCTGCACCTTACCACCGTTATCCGCAGTCCGACTCCTCCGCGTCGAACAGCTTCCCGGTGGCAAAGGGACTGCCCACATCACATCTTCCGTGGTGATAAGCCTTCTTGACGGCTCCGTCCGCCACCTCATCCGACGTCTCCACCTTAATGCGGCTCACGCCGCCCTGCGCCATATTGTCCAACATTCTGATCACGTCATCTACTTCGCTCATATTTTATATGCCTCCTTTCTCCGGAATCTCCGTCTTTCATCCACCCCGGACCTGCGGTCTGATTCTATCCGTACAGCAGCGAATATCCCTGCGGTCAACGCCCTGTTCCTCCGGCATTAGTAATCTTTCGCACAACGCCGGGTTTTCTCACCCTATTCACATGCCGCCAGCGCTGCCCTGATCTGCTCCAGCCGCTCATCACTTATCATGCCCTTAAACATGTCCGCGTATCCCGCCACGGAACGTCCCATATACTCTTCCGCGATGCCCTGCAGGTCAAGCAGCCCCGAAAGCCGCTGCACCACTTCCGGTTCCGCTTTCAGCTTCCACATCGGCGTGTCCATATCATAAGTCTTTCGCAGCGGCTCCGTCAACCGATAAGACACCGTGTAGGTTCCGGCCGGCAGATGGCATACGCCGTCCTGTACATCCGCAAACATCGGATTCGCCTTATCCGCATAGACTTCCTGCGGCGCCAGCGGCAGGTGCAGAAATGCGCTGCATTGAAAGGGAATCGTTACCGAGACCGTCACATGCTCTCTGTCCGCCAGTTTCCAGCTGCAGGCATAGACACCGGCAGCAGAGTCGTAGGAAGCCTCCATGCTGCGCACTCTCCAGTTGAGCACCGGCGCAAATCTGGCCTGCCGGAAGCCCGGTGCCTCATCCACACTGTCAATACCGGCAGCGTGGCGGAACATCCATTCCAGCACGGAACCATAAGAATAATGGTTCATACTGTTCATGCTGGTTCCGGAGATAGTACCGTCCGCCAGCAGGCTGTTCCACCGCTCCCACACCGTAGTCGCGCCCAGCTTCACCTCATACAGCCAGCCCGGATATTCTTCATTCAATAACAAATGATATGCCAGCTCGTCCATGCCGTTGTCCGACAGGATATTGCTCATAAGCGGCGTACCCACAAAACCCGTCCGCAGCTTGCCGTGGCTGAACTGGAACAGCTGCAGGAGTTGTTTCTTCGCCAATTCCTCGTTTTCTGTCAAATGATATTTCAAGGTCAGTAACAATGCCGTCTGGGTCTTGATACAACACCTGCCGGTGGCGCTGTAGTATTCCTTTTTCACAGCCGCGAACTGTTCCTCGGACAGCCTGTGATACCGCTCTTCTTCCTCCCTGTATCCAAGCACCCCTGCCGCCTTCGCCACCAGTCCGGCGCTCACCGCATAGTAGAGATTGGCGATAAAGCCCTCGTCCGTAGCACCCAGCACCTGCTCCGAACCGCCCTCCGGATGGTCCAGCGCCAGCCAGTCGCCGAAGTGGAACACCTCCCGCCAGCCGTGGTTGTCCCCGTCCACCCTGCTGACATAGTCCACCCAGCTTCTCATACTCTCAAACTGCTCCTCCAGAATGCTTTTATCTCCGAAGAACAGATACAGATTCCAGGGAATGATGCAGGCCGCGTCGCCCCACACGCAGGCAGAATCTTCTACCCCGCAGGAAGGCACCACATGCGGCACCCCGCCGTCCAGGGCATGCTGCTCCTTCCCCATATCGTACAGATACTTCGCATAGAACGCGTAAGGATCCGTCAGATACATAGCCGTCGGCGAGAATACCTGGGCATCTCCCGTCCAGCCCATGCGTTCGTCCCGCTGCGGACAGTCGGTGGGCACATCCACGAAATTATCCTTAAGCCCCCAGCGCACATTTTCGATAAAACGGTTGAGAAGCGCATTACCTGTTTTCATAAAACCGGCCTCCTGAAAATCGCTGTAAAGCGCAAGCCCTTTGAAGTCTTCCTTTTTCAGATCCGGAATGCCCTCAATCTTCACATACCGATACCCATAGAACGTAAAGTGAGGAACGATCACCTGCTCACTGCCGTCCGCTATGTAGATGTA
>VSOD01000606.1 GCA_009774655.1 Lachnospiraceae bacterium | reverse complement strand
ATGGTCTCTTTCCAGAGCAAATTTGCGCACGACATAGAGAAAATGCGGGAGTGGCGGGAAACTCTTGGGTATGCTGTCGATAGTTACGACGGGTATCTGGTGCAGTTTGACCGTTACTGCGGGGCGTTTTTCCCTGATGCCGACATCCTGACATGGGACATTGCCCTGTCCTACTTACAAACAAAACGTGAACACTGTGATGCCTATGTGGATGTGATAGCCCTGAGGAATCTTGGCAGGTATCAGGTCCTTCTGGGGAAAGAAGCATGCGTATTCCCTGTGGATTATTTCAGCTATAAGAAAAGGCAGCTGCCATATATCATGAGCGCGGGAGAATGCCGCCGTTTTTTTCAGGCAGCTGACAGGTATCCCCATAATCCGGCGAACCCGCTCATTGAATATACGGCCGCCGTTATCTTCCGGCTCCAGTATTCTACCGGAATGCGCCCACAGGAAGCCAGGCTTCTCCGAAGGCAGGATCTTGATTTTTCCCATTGCACGATATACATCGCAGACTCGAAAAGACATAAGGACAGGTGTATAGCGGTGGAGCCGGGCGTGATGGAAATGTGCCGCAATTATGACAGGATTGCGCGGGGAATGTACCCTGGGACAGAGATATTCTTTCCCAATCGGAACGGGAACAGGCATGGGGCGCAGGCCATCAGCACCCTCTTCCACAAGTGCTGGGAAATGGCTGGGAACCCTGATGTCCTTGGGCGTTATTGTACGCCATATATCCTGAGGCACAACTTTGCGACACAAACATTGACACGGTGGATGGAAGAGGGCCGGGATTTCGGGCAGTTCCTGCCATATCTGAGTGCCTATATGGGGCATCAGACTTTCCGGGAAACCTGTTATTACCTGCATCTCCTGCCGGAGCGCCTGTCAAAGATGGAATACATGGACATCTCAGGCATGATCGGAGGTGCCCCATGAAAAGCAACGCTTTTTGGAAGAAACTACGGGAATATTTTGGGATCTATCTGCCAAAGCAGCGCAACAGCAGCGAGAAAACAATTGATTCCTGCCGCATGGCCTGGAATATCCTGCTCCGTTTTTTACTACAGGAGAAAGGGATTCCCGCTTCCGGACTGGGGTTTGAAACCTTTACGTCTGACCTGCTTACAGAGTTTCTGGATACAACAGAGTCACAGAAAGGCTGGAAGGAATCCACACGCAACAACAGGCTGAGCTGTATACGGTCATTCTTCAAATTTGCGGCGTACACCTCTCCCGAAGTATATACGGTATATGCGGATCTTTGCACAATACCGCTGAAAAAGGGAACCGATAATTCGCGCGTTGTAAGCCATATGTCAAAAGACGCTGTTGCTGCAATCATCGGATGCATTGACACAGGCTCTCCCAAGGGGCTGCGCGACCGGTTCTTTCTGGCACTGATGTATGATACAGCGGCACGTGACGGGGAAATGCTGAAAATGAAGCTGTCTGATATAAATCCGGAAAACAAAACGGTATATTTATTCGGAAAGGGTTCCAAACCCAGGCTTGTGCCTGTTTCAAAAGAAACACTCCATTTGTTTGAGCTTTATAAATCATCATTCCACCATGACAGCAGAAAGGATGTCCATTTGTTTTATACGAAACACTGCGGGGAAAAAACGCCAATGTCGGACGATAATGTATCGAGGTTTCTGAAAAAATATGCCGCACAGGCCCGTATAGGCAATCCGCATGTGCCGGAGCATGTACATCCGCATATGTTCCGCCATTCGCGGGCAATGCACTTATATCAGGGCGGGATGCCGCTTGCGGTCTTATCGGAATTCCTTGGACATGAAGATCCGGAAACAACGTTAATTTACGCATATGCAGATACAGAGATGAAACGTCAGGCGGTGGAAAAGGCCTCACAGGATTCGCTTGCTTTTGCCTTAAAAGATAATTCTCCGATATGGGAATCGCAGAACATTATTGAACAGTTAATCAGAGGCTACTGAAAAACTTATTCCGATAAATATATCTAAAGGGGCTGAAATACAGCCCCCAAAATAGATTTATCGGAATAAGCCGGAAATCGGAATAATCCACAAAATTCCGATATCGGAATTTTCTGGAGGCACAGAAAGATGAGCCAATAAGCTACTATATCCTGAACAGGGCAGTTTTCTATGTGAGCCGCCTTGTTTCCTCGCAGAAGGAACGGGATTTTGTCAAAACAAACTATAATGACATCAAACGTGTTTTCTCGATATGGGTATGTATGAACATGGATGAGAACAGCATGGATTATGTGCATCTGACGGACGACAAGCTGTTAGGCACTCATGAGTGGAAAGGCGGGCTTGATCTGTTAAATATCGTCCTGATAGGCATATCAG
>VSOD01000605.1 GCA_009774655.1 Lachnospiraceae bacterium | reverse complement strand
GAATTAAGATAACTGAATAACTGCCAGTATTGAATTTTCAAGGTGCATAGGCTAAATCTATGTGCGAAGTTTGAGTTTATAAGTTTATCCTGGTGTATGTGTTTGTATTCTTGAAATCTTTAGAAACAGATAGTATACTAAAATAGAAGAAAGGTCAAGTTAATTTGAAAAAGGATTTTTAAATGGCACAAAAGAAACAGGACTTAAAACCGGATACGGTTTTGAAAAATTATTGGCGTAACAATGACAGATTTGCAGATTTCTTTAATGCAGTTCTTTTTGAAGGCAGACAGGTTATTAAACCGGAAGAACTGGAGGACATTGATACTGAGGAATCTTCCATACTGGAACATAGAGAATTTACCGAAAGTATTCAGACGTCCAGGGACAATATAAAAATACAAAAGAAGTCGACAGCGTATGGTATTGAGCTCGTAATGCTTGGAATGGAATCACAGGAACATATCCATTATGCTATGCCGATGAGAGTTATGGGGTATGATTACAGTGTTTATAAAAAGCAGTATGATATCAATGCAGATAAGTGTAAAGGGTTGAAAGATCTGAACGGGGATGAATTCTTGTCCGGTATGAGAAAAACAGACAAATTCACTGCGGTCATTACGGTAGTTGTTTATTATGGTGAAAAACCATGGGATGGTGCCAGAAGCCTTCATGAGATGCTCAACATTCCGGAAGAGATGAAAAAATATGTCAATGATTACAGGATGATACTCGTAGAAGCAAGAGAAAATAATTTGATGCTGCAGAATGAAAATAATGTGGATTTTTTCAATCTGCTTGCAATCATTTTAGACAGGAGTATTTCAAGGAGTGAAGCGAAGGAGAAAGCCATACAATATAGTGATAGGCATGGTACGGATAAATCGGTGATCATGACATTGGCAGGAGCAGCTAATGGTAAGATTGATTATAATGTTTTTGAAAAAGGAGATGGTAAGATGTGTACTTTGTTTGAAGAGATAGCAAGAGAGAATGAAATCAAGGGAATAAAACAAGGAATAGAAAAAGGAAAAATAGAAGGTAGAGCGGAGGGTATAATTGAAACAGGTGTTGACTTTGGACTTTCAGACAAAGAGATACTGGATAAACTCCAGATCAAATTAAATATTTCTCTGCAGATGGCGCAGGAATATTTTTCGAAGTATGGAAAATAGGATGTGTAGAGGGAACAAGTTATTATGCAGTCAAAAGAAGTTTTTAAATAATTTAAGCAGTGGGGACAGGTAAGAAGCCTGTCCCTTATCTTATGGAAAGTGAAAGGAGGCTTGGTCGCTGTCTGCAGGAAGGACAGCGGCCTTTCTTGATTATGGCAAAGATAAACAAGATTGTTGAAGAAGGAGTACGGACTGATTATACCAGTGTGATCGTAAGCTACAGTAATGGGATTGACAGTACCGGAGCACTATACTGGGCACTGCAGGAGTTTCCGAAAGAAAAGATATTCTTAATGTACTGCGATACCGGGTTTGAGTACCCGGAAAATATCGGGATGTTTTATAGGACGGCAGCATTTATCGGTGTCAGACCCGTACTGCTGCAGCATCCAAAGGGATTCCTGGATCTTCTTCTAGAAGAAAGGATGAAATGGCCGGATATGAAGAACAGATGGTGTACGGCATATCTTAAGACCGGGGTGACAGACAAATGGATCCGGGCAAACAGGGAGCTGTTGGGGAATAAGTGTCTTTTCATATCCGGGGAGCGCAGGGATGAGAGCAAGGGGAGGGCAAAACTTCCGGAGATAGAGTACCACAGCACAACACTATGGACGAAGCGAAAAGGAGATTTTACCTGTCACTGGTACCGTCCGTGTCTCGACTATGAGAAGGGCAGGATGTTTGAATGGGGAAAGAAACTGCATCTGGAGCCGCACTTCTGCTATGAATATCTGGGACGCTGCAGTTGTATGGCATGTATGTTCATGAACGACCGACATGCGATAGAGAATATGAAACGGTATCCGGATCAGATACAGCCGTTTATACAGGCCGAGATCAGGCTGGCGCATACTTGGAAAAAAGGCCGGAGCCTGGAACAGCTGTGGGATCAGTGTCATGATATTGATGACGTAGAGCAGGATAAACTGGTGAGTTGATTTTTATACAGTCCGATCATGATCCGGAGAGGATGATGACCAGGCCACAGAGATGGACAAAAGGCTGTCTCGGTTTTAAAGAAAAGGTAACAGTGATGTTACTAAAGTAGTTGTACGATATAAGACTGCACAAGAATAGTAGAGCAACTCTGGTAAGGTACAAGATGGTGATAAATCTGTTGTATTTTACAGAGGGAATTTGTATAATATAATCAAAGAAAAGAGGATATAAAA
>VSOD01000604.1 GCA_009774655.1 Lachnospiraceae bacterium | reverse complement strand
CACACGGTCAGTGCCTAATGCAAGACCTCTGTGTTTTGATGAGTCTGCATAGGTGAGGCTGTCAATATCAGCACTTCCATTATCCTTTACGCATAATACGATTATTCCATGATCCTGTGTAAGCGTTATCCATGCTTTATCTCCCGTAGAGTGTTTGTAAACATTCGTGACGAGTTCTTTCAAAAGCCGATATATGAAAATATCATATGGCGGGACTAAAAATAAAGCGTCTGAACAGTCAAAAACAATGTTGACACGGCGTTCAGGAAACGACTGTGCAATATAGGCAAGCAAGTTTTGATAATTCTCTTTTATAGTAAGTTTTGATAGTAATACAGGATGGTAATTCTGCATTTGCTCACGGATATAGATATTCATACTATCAAGAGTTTCTGTGATTATTTTCTGTATATCAGGTCTTGTTGATTTAGGCATCATATTTTTTATGGAAAGCAGGTCTTGAAGGATATTGTCATGTAGAAAGTTTGAAAATTCAAGATTTATTTGCTCTTCCTGCTGCAACTGTGCTAATGCAGTATTGTATTTGCTTTCCATAACCATGTTGCCTCCTCCCTGCCTTAAATTAAAATCCAGTATGATATTGCAGACATAGATAAATACAAACATAGCGTCCAACATAAGAAGGAAAGATAACCAGCCGATCCCCAGAGTCATTGTAATCAGACCACAAATGGTAATACCAAAAAACAGAATCAACATTAACTGGAATCTGCTAAATATGGCTGACAATGGAAAGCTGTGATGCTCTTTCAGTATAATACCATGAATGCTTATGGAGAACAGCAGGACAGGGATATACACGCCAAAGTTTGAAAGATTTCCTTTTATTCCCGTTGTGGTAAGGCAGTATGCAATGAATAAAATGATGCTGACCACAAGGGAGAATAGAATGGATTTCCATTCTGCTTTAAGGACAAACGCAGTTCTTTTTCTATGGTAAGCAATAACAAAAATGAAACAAAGCCAGCTTACCAAAAACTGGACGCCATATAACAATGCAAACACATTGTCTGATATAAAAATGCCGATAAGTGAGCAGATACAAGTTCCAGTCAGGCAGAAGCTTATTACTTTTTTGAATTTATAACCGCTTCCCTGAAATAAAAACATGAGTATGAAATTGATAAAAATGTACCATATAACTGGACTTAAGGCATAAAAAGCAATATCTGCTATAGCGTTGTCCGAAACGGAAAGGAGTATATACCAACTGTCTAATGCCAGCAGACCGCAAAACAAAGAGATCGCTTTATTATCCCTGATGTTGCAGGAGCTTACATAAGCAGCGTCTATCAGCATCAATGATGACAGGAATAATGATACGATTTTGCTGATGCTGCATGGCATCTGAATCTTGATTTCCAACCCCATATATATTATAAGCAGGGTGGAGTTTATAAAAAGCAAAAGCTTAGGATTAATGCGCTTCATATTTTTGCCCCCCTTATCCATGCCTAAATTATATCATTTATCTGTGTGCATACAACTAAAATTTTCACATGATTCCGATAGCCTTGCATAATCTTTATTTTTCCAAAACCATTTTACAGCAGGTATGGACAGTCATACAATAATAAATCAGATAAATCATCAGTGTGAGCGCAATAGCCAATATTGTAGGAGCGTATAAAACAATGCTGTTTGCCAGAAGGTTCTGCATAAGCGCTGTTTTATATACGAATGTGGCAAAGATACAGTCTGCCAGTCCGAACAGGAACGGAATGCTGAAAAATGTGATTGCCTGTTTCCTGATAATTTTTTTAATCGCCCTGTTCGTATATCCCATTTTTGTAAGGATATCGTAATCAGATTTTGAATCGGCTATCGCCGAAATGTTATTAAAATACAGGATGCTTCCTGTTGCGATAAAGAATAATACCACAAGAAATCCTATCAACAGGAAAGTAGAGCTGCTCAGGGAAACCACTTCGTGTATTCTGTGGGAATTGCCCTGCAGGTAAGGGCTTTTATCCAAATATGCAGACAAAGCCTGAAATAGTTCCTCGTTACCTGTTATGGAACTTCCATTTATACTTAAAACTTTTGTTTCGGGAGCAGCATGTTCTGATATCATTTTGTATAAACTGTCACTTACAATTAAAGTACCAACGCTGTTCGCAAATGAAATAGGATTATCTAATGTGGTCATAGTCACAGTGACAGGTATTTCTGTATTGTTTATGAGCAGCGGATAAGTGCTGCCTGTTTCGTCCTTGCCGGAAGCCGGCTGGTATCTTACAAAAATACACTCATTGTTGTTTAGTGCTGTAAATTGCTCCAAAGCCTTTTGCCGCCCCTGCGCGTTCAGACTGGCGGTATAGTCAGAATATGAG
>VSOD01000603.1 GCA_009774655.1 Lachnospiraceae bacterium | reverse complement strand
TTGATGTGGAGATAGAAGAAAATGAGTAACAGAATGATCGAGACAAACCTGATTGAGGAGGACGTGAAGATCGAAGGATCCCTGCGTCCTCAGAATCTGAATGATTATATCGGGCAGGCAAAAGTGAAGGAAAATCTGAAAATCTACATCGAGGCGGCGAAACAGCGTCATGATGCGCTGGATCATGTCCTTTTCTACGGGCCGCCGGGACTGGGCAAGACAACGCTGGCGGGGATCATCGCCAATGAGATGGGCGTTCATATGAAGGTGACCAGCGGGCCGGCCATTGAGAAGCCGGGAGAGATGGCGGCGATCTTAAACAATCTGCAGGAAGGGGATCTGCTGTTCGTGGACGAGATTCACAGGCTGAACCGGCAGGTGGAGGAAGTGCTCTATCCGGCGATGGAGGACTATGCCATAGATATCATGATCGGCAAAGGGGCTTCGGCCCGTTCCATTCGTCTGGATCTGCCGCATTTTACGCTGGTGGGAGCAACGACGAGAGCAGGACTTTTGACGGCTCCGCTGCGGGACCGTTTCGGTGTGATCCACCGGCTGGAGTTCTATGAAGTGGAGGAGCTTAAGGTGATCATCCAGCACTCAGCCAGAATCCTGGACGTGGAGATCGAGGAGAAGGGGGCGCTGGAACTGGCGAAGAGAAGCCGCGGCACGCCAAGACTGGCCAACCGTATCCTGAAACGGGTGCGGGATTTCGCACAGGTGAAGTATGACGGTGTCATCACCGAGGAGGTGGCGACTATTGCACTGGATCTGATGGATGTGGACAAGATGGGGCTGGATCACGTGGACAGAAACATCCTGTGTACTATGATCGACAAATTCAAAGGCGGTCCTGTAGGGCTGGATACGCTGGCGGCGGCGATCGGCGAGGATGCCGGAACCATAGAAGACGTCTATGAGCCGTACCTGATCAAGAACGGATTTATCAACAGAACGCCGAGAGGGCGGGTTGTTACGGAACATACGTACCATCATCTGGGACTGCCGTATGATGGTTGATTTGTAAAGTGTCACCAGTGAAAGTGTCAGTGTTTCCTCATCGAAATTTATGGAAGAGCGGGGGCGGGACGAAAAACATGCAGAATATGAAAGGCTGGCAGCGGAAAACGCCCTGAAAAGCAGTCTGCTGAGACAACTCTGAACCGGGGTGTTTACATTTAAGAAAGAGACTGCGGCATGGTATGTGTCTGCAGTCTCTTTCTTTTCTCTCTTTTCGCGTTCTTATCCTGATCTTATAGATCATTATGCCATCACATCGACATTTGCGCCTTCTACCTGCACGGGAACATCCGCGGCTTCCACCGGGATTTCCATGCCGTTTAATTCAAGAGACACGCCGGTTATGTTGCCGAAGGAATCGGAGTTGGAATCGGTGCTGCCGGAGCTTCCTTCTTCCTTCTCCTTGGACAGTTTATCGAAGTAGGCTTTCAGGTATTCCAGGTCGGCTTCCATAATGTCGCGCATTTCTTCGGCGCGGTGTCTTTTCTTAAGCTCCTCCAGATCTTTGGGCGTCATTTCCTGACTGAACCCCTGCAGGAAGTCCTCCATCATATCCTGAGAGCTCATCGCTTCTTCCAGTTCTTCCTCGATCCTGCGCATCTCCTCCTGAATCTGCTGCATAAGACGTTCCATTTCTTCCTGACTCATGCCGGCAGTGTCGATCTGGTTGAATTCTTCGGATTGCTCTTCCAGTTGTTCCATCTGCTCCTGAGCGGTCTGCTTGCCGTTTGTCTTCTCGTAGAATTCTTCTTCCTGCAGATGCTTCATCTTCTTCTTGGCCACCCGTGCGATCCGCTCGGCGTGCTTGAGCGCGTTGTGGATCTCCGTGTAGTTGTAGTCGCCGCTGGCCAGCTTGAGGCGCAGATCCACGATCTGGAATTTCGTTTTCGTCGTCAGCTGCTTGGCATTTATGGAAGACTTGGAGCGCATGATCTGATTCGACAGTTTCTTAAAACTGTAATTCAGCCGTTTGGGTTTCTTCTTTGCTTTTGCATGATGAATCGTCAGTGTGCCGGCGGAAGAGCCGTCTTTATTTTTTAATTCAATTTTTGTTACGTTGGAATTTTTGACCCGGTTCACGGAACCGACGCAGAGTCCACTGCCCATAACCGATACCTCTACCTTTCTCTGTGATGAATTCATGTCCGCGGGTGGTACGCTGTATTTCCCATGCAGGTTCGGATACCTGACGGCTGCCGCGGGACGTTTGCCTGTAAACAAGATAGCAGAATACGGTTCAGTATTTAACTGTTCAAGGGTGGTGGTTGCCGGAAAATGCCGGTATACAATATAAGAATACAAAAAAGAACCTTATAGAGTGTCCGATCCTTGAACAT
>VSOD01000602.1 GCA_009774655.1 Lachnospiraceae bacterium | reverse complement strand
TCCTTTGACAGACTTCCCGGGCGGTATGAAGAAATTTTTGCTTTTGCCGGAGCACACGGCCTGACTCTCCACGAATTTTCCTATGAGACGGGCATCAATGAGAATGTCATTGACCGGATCGAAGACTACATTGTACAGATTGAAATCCCTGTGAAGGGATGACCGCAACCCAATGACCGGGGAGCTTGAAGCAGGCTGTTTTATGCATGGGTTTTCGCGAACGGATTAAGAGGATGCTGCCCTGGTCATCATTTTTCCTATAGAAAGCGGGAAATGGTACGTAAGCATCATCTGCGCCGCCTGGCCCGCACAGTGACAGATCACAAATTTCTTCGACCAGATATGATCCGCCAATCCATAGCCGACTTTTCTGGCATCCGCCTTAAATTCCTTCGGCACAGAAATCCCCGATGCGGCTTTTGTGTCTGTCAATGGCGGGTGAAACAGGTGAAAAGATATTCCATATCCTTCATTTTCTATTTTCAAACACTTCGCCAGTGATTCTATCGCCCCTTTTGACGCAGCATAGGGAGAAATATTTGAAAAACCGGTAACACCCACCCCTGAACTTGTGAAGATGATACGTCCTCTTCCGGCCTTGCGCATAAACGGCAGCACTGCCTTGGTCAGCCTCAATGCCCCAAAATAATTTACATCCATTACTTTTTGATAGACTTCACAGCCGGTGTCGCGCTCATTCTCAAACGTACACAGGCAGGCATTGTGTACCGCGATATCGACAGCGCCAAACTGCTCCACCGCCCGGCGTACACCGTTCTCAATACCGGAAGCATCACATGCATCCGCAAGCACCGTCAAAAGGCCTTCCGGATACCTTTCTTTCAGCATCTCAACATGCTCTGTCTGCCTGTCCAACACCGTCACCGAATTTCCCACTTCCAGTAATCGCTCCACAAGATAATATCCGATCCCCTGATCAGCGCCGACGATCAATATATTTGCCATGCTGTTACTCCCCCATCTCCGTAAAAAAATTCTGTATATGTCTGTATGCCTTTTCCCGAAATGCCTGTCTGCACTCCTCCGTCAATACGCCGCACAAAAGGAAACGCTGCATAAGAAGAAAAACCGGTGCATAAAATTTCACCGCCAGATATTCGATCTCTGCCGGTTTCACAATTCCCGCCGTCACCAATACAGAAAACACTTTCGCCTGAAACGCAAGCGGCCTGTCAATCATCCAATGATCGTATCTTTTCTGTATCTCATCATTGCAAAAGCGCTCAATCGAAAGCAGGCGCATAATTTTATTGCAGTATTCATCCATAAGATACGCTTCAAAAAAGCAGTCACAGGTCTTTCCAAAAAAATTTTCCTCAAAAGTGTCTGGTGTGGTCTTTAATGCCTCTTCTAATTGAAGCATGAACCCAGCAGCTGTCGCTTCAAAATGTTGCAGCAGTTCGTCCAGAATAGCCTGTTTGTTCTTGAAATGATAATAAACGGAACTCTCCCTGATCCCTACACGCCCGCAAATATCCCTGATGGAAACAGCAGAAAACCCGTTTTGAGCAAATAAATCCAACGAAATATCCAGTATTTTTTGTTTCGTCCCCTTCATTGACACGCCCTCACCTAACAGTTGTTAGGTAATATTATATCTAACAACTGTTAGATTGTCAATAGCAGACAAAGTGCCATGACGCATTTCATACACTTCATCACAAAGCACCTCGATATCTTCTTTGTTGTGACTGGCCAATAGTATCAATTTCCCCATACTCCTTTGATCCGAAAAAAATTTTCTCATTTCCGCAACCCCTTCTTTGTCGAGACCATTCATCGGTTCATCCAAAATCAGAATCTCCTGATCTTCCATGGTCGCCTGTGCGATCGCCAGACGCTGACGCATCCCCAGTGAATAGTTGCAGACTTTTTTCCTGGAACAGGGGTCAAGTCCCACCTTCAACATGGCAGCGTAAATTGCCGCCGTATCTTTTTTGTTCGATATCCGGTACAGATATTCCAGGTTACGAAAGCCCGATAAGCTGCGGATATATCCGGGTTCCTCAATGATGATCCCCGTATGCTTCAACATATCCAGATCCTTTCCCATCACTTTACCGTTTATTGCTATATTGCCGGAATCCACCCGCAGAAAACCACAAATACACTTAAATAATACGGTTTTCCCGGAGCCGTTATGACCGACTATCCCATATATGTTTCCACCGCTGCAGGTCATATTTACATCGTTCAATACCTGCATCCCCTTAAATGACTTGCTTACATGTTCAATCTCTATCACGCACTGTCCCATCCGACATCCCCCCTATTCTTCTTTATACCACTGAAATTCCATCCTTTTGATCTTTATGCATATGAGACCTGCACAACCTGTAATG
>VSOD01000601.1 GCA_009774655.1 Lachnospiraceae bacterium | reverse complement strand
TTGGCATCCACCTGCCTGTAGCAGATAGCCTCTGCCAGATGCTCCTCTCTGATCCGGCTGCTTCCCTCCAGATCCGCCGCCGTCCGCGCCACTTTCAGTATTCTGTGATAACCTCTGGCCGACAAATGCATGACGCCGAACATCTGCTCCATATAGCGTCTCTCGTCTCTTCCCAGCGTGCAGTATCGCTCCACCTCCGCCGCCCCCATATCCGCATTGAACCGCAGTCCCGTTCCCCGGAAACGCGCCTCCTGTATCTGTCTGGCCAACAGCACCCGTTCCCTGATCTGTGCACTCGTCTCTCCCTGCGGCCGCCCTGCGATATCCTGAAATGACAGCGGCGGCGCCTCCACACAGATATCGATCCGGTCCAGCACAGGCCCCGATATCCTTCCAAGATACCGTTTGACCTCATAAGGCGCACATCGGCATCTGCCCATATCCGGATAGTAACCGCAGGGGCAGGGATTCATGGCGCCCACCAGCATAAAATCCGCCGGAAACGTATAGACGCCGCTGCTTCTGGCGATCTGCACCACTTTATCTTCCAGCGGCTGTCGCAGGATATCCAGCGTCTCCCGCTTGAACTCCGGAAGCTCATCCAGAAAAAGAATGCCGCGGTGAGCCAGACTGATCATCCCCGGTACGGGCACTCTCCCGCCGCCCGCAAGCGCCTGCCCCGTGATCGTATGATGAGGATTCAAAAAAGGCCGCCGGGTGATCAAAATCTCCTGCGCCCTCTGCAGCAGCCCCGACACACTGTAGATCGTCGATACCTCCAGGCTCTCCTGCAGGGACAAAGGCGGCAGGATCGAAGGGATCCTCCTGGCCATCATGGTCTTACCGGAGCCGGGCGGCCCGATCATCAACAGATGGTGGAAGCCTGCCGCCGCCACCTCGGCCGCCCGCTTCACGGCTTCCTGCCCGTTGATCTGCGCAAAGTCCAGCTGCCCCGCAGGACCTTCCTTCTCCCACAAGGCCATGACGTCGATCTGCGTCGGCTCGATCCTGGCCTCCTCCCCGCCCTGCAGGTAAGCCACCGTCTCTTTGATATCCGACACCCCGATAATCTCCACACCCTCTACCACGGCCCCCTCCCGTGCGTTATCGCTGGGCAGAATGCACCTTCTGAAGCCACTCTCCTTCGCCCGGGCGACAATGGGCAGCACGCCCCGCACCGGCTTGATCTCACCGTTTAACCCCAATTCGCCAAGCAGCACCGTTCCCACTGCCGCCTCCCGCTTAAGATGCCCCAGCGACATAAGAATCCCCACCGCCACCGGCAGGTCGAACATCGTCCCCTCTTTGCGCACATCCGCCGGCGACAGATTGACATTGATGCACACAGGCGGCAGGCTGATCCCTGCATTTTTCAAGGCTACCCTCACCCGCTCCCTCGCCTCTCTGACCTCCGAACTCAATAAGCCCACCATCTGAAAACAGGGCAGTCCCTTCGAAATGTCAACTTCCACCTGAACAAGATAACTGTTAATCCCGCAGACAGTCCCTGCCGTTATCGTACTGAACAAAAGCGCTCCTCCTTTGGATTCTCCGGCGATCTGCCGATAAGACTCTCTGTCCGGCCGGATGCAGCCTGATCTGCACCCTGTCTGCCGCAGAGAAATGATATCCCGATATCGTCTGACGGCGCCTGTCTGCCGCCCATTCAAACGATAATTGTAATTATTCCTTATTATATAGCATATAGATTTACTCCGGACAAGCCCCTGTCTTCCTTCCGTGCGTAGAAAATTTTCCCTCCGTGGGAGATCTGCGCGTCCCTTTTACGCCATATTTTGTGCTTTACAAAAAGAATTGCAAAAAAATACACAATATCTTGTATTGTGCACATTGTCTCCGTTCCCTTTTCCCGTATGTCTGCCGCTTTCTGGAGCAAATTCCGGAAGAACCTCCGCTCAAATTTCCGCACTTACCGAGGTTCTTTCGAATTTATGTCCGCCCCTTTTTTTCATATTCTCTATGTTTTTTCCGCCATCTCGTAGGCTTCCCGCAGTTTTTCCAGCGCTCTTTTCTCTATTCTGGACACGTAGCTTCTTGAGATTCCCAGTTTTCTTCCGATCTCCCGCTGGGTTACTTCATATTCGCTTGTCAGCCCGTAGCGCAGTGTGATGATCTCTTTCTCCCGTTCGTTCAGCCTGTCATGGATCAGGCCGGGCAGCCTGCTCAATTTGTTCTCCGCCTCCAGCCTCTCGACCACATCCACCGGCTCCTGCTCTATGATGTCAAGCAGGCTGATCTCATTGCCCTCCCTGTCCGTCCCGATCGGCTCATAGAGCGAGACCTCTCTGGACGTCTTTTTTCTGGCCCGCAGAAACATCAGCAGTTCATTGTCGATACAGCGTGAGGCATAAGT